>NZ_CYTU01000019.1:0-27165 GCF_001299375.1 Achromobacter sp. 2789STDY5608621
CGCGGCCTCGATGGCGCGCTTGACGTAACGGTCGTCGACCAGCTCGGCGGCGGCGCGCGCCGGGTCCAGGTTGGCCAGGAAGCCGCGGTCGGCCTCGATCAGCGTGTCGCGCAGGCGCCGCACCAGTTCCTCGGTGTAGCTGGGGAACGGATACGGCTGGAAGTCGATGCGGCGCTCGTCCCAGCCGGCGTGGCGGATCGCGCCGCTGGCCAGGTATTGCTCGCGGTCCGAGGCCGGCGGCGCCAGCACCTTGCTCAAGGCCGGCAGGCCATGCGGGGTGTAGCGGTTGATGCCTTCCTTGGACAGCAGCCTGGCGGTCTCCTCGCGGTTGTCGCGGATCCACAGCTGCGCCTGGACGATGGCGTCGACCACCTTCTGCGACCACTCGGGCCGCTGCTGCAGGTCGCGCTCGTGCATGAACACCACGCAGCAGGCGTGGTTGCGCCAGATGTCGCCGGTAAAGCGCAGCACCTTGCCCACGCCCAGCGTCTCGGCCACGGCGTTGAAGGGCTCGGCCACGATGTAGCCGGCGATGCGGTTCTGCGCCAGGGCCGGCGGCATGTCGGCCGGCGCCATCACCACCAGGTTGACCTCGTTGGCGGCCGGCGCGCCGTCCTTGCGCGACACCGGCGCCAGGCCGTTCTCGCGCAGCAGGTACTGCAGCATCACGTTGTGGATGGAATACCAGAACGGGATCGCCACGGTCTTGCCGCCCAGTTCCTTGACGCTGTTGATGGCCGGCGCCACCGTCAGGCCGGAACCGCCGACGTGGTTCCAGGCCACCACCTTGGCCGGCACCTGGCTGCCGAAGCGCGCCCATACCGTCATCGGCGACAGCAGGTGCACCACATTGACCTGGCCGGAAATGAAGGCCTCGATCACCTGGGCCCAGCTGCGCAGCAGCGTCGGCTTCTCGGCCTTGACGCCGGCCTTGTCGAACAGGCCATTGTTGTGCGCCACCAGCAGCGGCGCCGCGTCGGTGATCGGCAGGTAGCCGATGCGCACCGGCGCGTCGGGCTCGCTCTGCGCCCGCGCGTTGAAGGCCGACAGCAGCGGCGCGGCGCCGCCCACCGTCAGCAGGGCCGAGAGTTTCAACCAGTCGCGACGCGACATGTGTTCAAGGCACATCGATAGACTCCTTGGCGGCTTGGCCGCGTGCGACCCGCAGCGCATCGCGCAGGCGGGTCAGGATTTCCAGGCGCAACGCGCCCATTTCCGGCAACAGGTCGGCGCGCGGCTGCGGCAGGTCCACCGGCCACACGCCCAGGATGCGTCCCGGCGCGCCGCCCAGCAGCACGATGCGGTCGGCCAGCAGCAGCGCTTCGTCGATATCGTGGGTGATGAGGACGGCGGCGGTATGGAAGTCGGCCACCACCTGGCGCAGCAGCGCCTGCATGTCGCCGCGCGTGACCTCGTCGAGCGCGCCGAACGGCTCGTCCAGCAACAGCACCGCCGGCTGCCGCGCCAGGCAACGCGCCAGCGCGGTGCGCTGCGCCATGCCGCCGGACAGCTGCGCCGGCCGCAGGTGGCGCGCGTGCGACAGGCCGACCTCGTCGATGGCCTGGTCGATCCGCAGCCGGCGTTCGGCGGCGCTCAACCTCGGCTGGTGGGTGAAATCCAGGCCGAAGGCCACATTGCGTTCCAGCGACAGCCAGGGCAGCAGGCCGGGATCCTGGAACGCCACCGCCACGCGCGGATGCACGCCGGCCAACGGTTCGCCCTCCATCAGCAGCGTGCCGGCGCTGGCCGGCTGCAAGCCCGCCAGCACCCGCAGCAGGCTCGACTTGCCGGCGCCGCTGGCGCCCAGCACCGCCACCACCTCGCCCCGGTCCAGCACCAGGTCGACGTCCTGGAATACGTCGGCCGGCGCCTGCGCATAGCGCAGCGCCAGGCCGTGCGCCTGCAACACCGGACGCGGCCGCGCGCTCATGCGGCGCCCTCGGCCGCCAGGCGCGCCTGGCGCTTGGCCAGCTCGGTCTTGAGCTGCACCAGGCTGGGGGTGACGATGGGCAGGAAGGCCGCCTCGCGCCAGCGCCGCGCAAAGCCGTCGCCGGCCGGCTTCAGGTAGGCCGCGCCGCCGCTGGCCTGCAATTCGAGCTGCACCGCCTGGCTGGCGATCTCGGCCAGCGCGATGCGGCTTTCGAACAGCAGCCAGGGTTCGGCCACGAAGCGCTCGCTGCGCACGCCGTCGACCAGGCGCGCGGTCACCTCGTCGAGCTGCCGCGCCAGCGCCTGCAACGGTTCGCCGAGGATGCCGCGCGACGCCTGGCCCTGCCCGGTTTCGGTGGCGGCGCGCAAGGCGCGCCGCGCCAGGCCGATGGACAGGCCGCATTGCAGCCCGGCAAAGGCCGGCCGCGCCTGCGGCAGGTACTGGCGCGCATCGGGATGGATCAACCATTGCGGATCGATGCGCACGCCGCGCACGTCCAGCGCCGCGGTGTTGCTGGACTGCAGCGCCAGCAGCTCCAGGTCGGCGCTGCGCGTCAGGCCCTCGATATCGTGCGGCAGGGCCACCACGGCCGGCGTGCCGTCGGGGGCCGAGACGGCCGCGGCCACCAGGAAGCCCTGTTTGCGCAGGTTGGTGACCCACGGCATGCGGCCGTCCAGCACCCAGTGCGCGCCCTCCTGGCGCGCGCCGATCTGCAGCGACTCGATGCCGCTGAGGAATTTCATGGCGTTCGACAGCGCGGTGGCGCCGGCCACCTCGCCCGCCAGCAAGGGCGCCAGCCAGGCCTGCGACAAGGCCGCATTGGGGCTGCGCAGCAGGTATTCGATGAAGACGCGCTGGCCCCAGGCCACGAAGGCCGCGGCCACGGAATGCTCGGCCACCCGCGACACCGCCTCGATGGCGTCGCCGATGTCGGTGCCCGGCGCGCCGCCCTGCGCGGCCGGCACCCCCAGGCGGAATACGCCCGCCGCGGCCAATTGCGGCAGGACCTCGGCGGCGTCGTGGCTGCCGTCATCCAGCGCGCCGGCGTGGGTGTCGAGCCAGGCGGTCAATCCGGGCGACAGTCGCGGATCCGGCTGCCGCGCCGTCATTGCGCGCCGCTCCAGGCGTAGGCGCCGAGCTGTTCGTTCAGCGGCGTCTGCGCCAGGTTGTTGCCGAAATTGCAGATAGTCGCCAGCCCCACGCCAACGATCACTTCCAGCGCGTTGCCGTCGCTGTAGCCGGCCTCGCGCAGCGCCTGCAACTCGGCGTCGCTGACGCGGCCACGGGTGCGGATCACGGCTTCGGTGAAGGCGGCCAGCGCCTGCAGGCGGGCATCGGGCAGCGTGCCCTGGGCGCGCAGCGCGTCCACCACCTCCGGCGACAGCTTGGCCTTGTTGCGCGCCAGCGCGGTATGGCCGGCGACGCAGAAGGTGCAGCCGTGGCGGGTGCCGGCCACCAGTTGCACCACCTCGCGCTCCTGCAGCGTCAGCCCGGCGCGGGCATTGATCTGCGACAGCGTCTGGTAGGCCTCCAGCGCGACCGGCGCATTGGCCAGCACGCCCAGCAGGTTGGACAGATAGCCGGCGCCTTGTTCGGCGGCGGTCAGCGCGGCGCGGGTGGATTCGGGAGCGCTCTGCGCGGTGTGGACAGGCAAACGGGCCATGACGGTCTCCAGAAGACGATCAACGAAAACTCGATTGTGCGGGCGCCCCGCCCCGCGCGACAATGCACGGGGATCGCAAGCTGATGCTCGATCTTATCGACTTTCAGCTATGCGCTTATAACCAGGCGCCCTGCGTATCATCGCGCCAAACTGATCCGGTCGCGCCGCCATACCAGCGCGGCCCGATCCCTTGCCAAACTGCCTTCGCCATGCCGCCCTCGCCCGCCCCGAACGCCGATCAAGCCGCCGTCGACGCCCTGTTGCTGTCGAGCCTGGAGGTGCAATCCAGCTTGTATCACCTGGGGCAGTATTGCGGCAATTGGTCGGCCAGCACCAGCGGCCGCGCCCGCGCCAGTTTCCACCTGATCCTGCACGGCCGCTGCCGGGTCGACCTGGGGCCGGGCCAGGCGCCGCTGACCCTGGCGGCCGGCGACGGCGTATTCTTCCTGCGCGACCTGCCGCACACGCTGACGCCGCTGGATGCGCCCGCCGCGCCGGTGTGCCGCGACATGCGCCCGCTGCTGCCGCGCCAGGCCGACGGCACCGGGCTGGCCTGCGGTTTCTTCCAGTTCCGCCCGGGCCTGGCAGACCTGGTGGCCGAGACGCTGCCGGACGTGCTGGTGCTGCGCGCCGACGACGCCCGCTACGCCAGCGCGCGCGGCGTGTTCGACCTGATCCTGGGTGAGACCGCGCGCGATGGCGGCGCGTCCGAGGTGGTGCTGGAGCGGCTCACCGACATGCTGATCTTTTTCATGCTGCGCCACCTGGCGATCCATGACCGCCAGGCCCACGGCCTGTTCGTGCTGGCGCGCGATCCGGCCATGGCCGGCTTGCTGCAGGCGATCCTGGCGCGGCCGGCGGATCCCTGGAGCATGGACGACATGGCGCGCCACGTGCACATGTCCAAGGCCACCTTCCATCGCCGCTTCACGCTGCAAAGCGGCACCACGCCGGCGCAATTGCTGCAACTGCTGCGCATGCGCGTGGCGCGGCGCCTGCTGACGCAGGGCGCCGCCATCGCGGACGCCGCCGAACGGGTCGGCTATCGCTCGCAGGCGGCCTTCAGCCGGGTGTTCCAGCGCACCGAGGGCGTCGCGCCCTCGGCCTGGCGGCGCGGCGGCGCCTGAGCGGATCGCGCCCAGGCAGGCCGCGCCTCAGGACAGGCCCAGCAACAACTCCGCCAGCAGCTGCGGATGGGTGATGTGGGCTTCGTGCGGGGCGGCGATGTCGACCCAGTTCCAGCCCGGCTGCGACTTCACCAGCTGGCGCGACTGCTCCAGCACCGGCAGCTCGGGCTGGGTGCAATGGATGTAGGTGCGCGGCCGGCCGTTGCCGATGGGATGCTTGAGCGTCAGCGGCGTGGTGTAGCTGGCCAGCGGGTGCGGCGTCAGGCGGCGCTTGACCCAGGCCTCGTCGGCGCTGCCCGGCTTGAAGCCCCAGGCCGCGGGCAACGGCTCGGGGATCGGCACGGCCAGGCCGTTGGTGGCCTTGGAGGCGGCCGCGATGCGCGCGTCGGCGTCGGCCTTGGGGTACACCGAGAACGCATCCTGGCCGTTCTGCAGCACGATGGAGTCGAAGTACACCAGGTGCGCCAGCCGCTCCGGAATGCGGTCGGCCACGCCCGAGATCGGAATGCCGCCGAAGCTGTGGCCCACCAGGATCACGTCGTTCAGCTCTTCGCTCTGGATCACCTGGACCAGGTCCTCGACGAAGGTGTCGATGGTGATGCCCTTGTGCAGCAGGTGGGCGCGGTCGCCCATGCCGGTGAAGCTGGGCGCGTAGACGCGATGGCCGGCGGCCTGCAGCCGGTCGGCCACCGGCCGCCAGCACCAGCCGCCATGCCAGGAGCCGTGCGCCAGCACGTAGGTCTTGGCGCGGCCGGCGGCCGGCTTGGCCGCGATGGCCGGGGCCGCCGCCAGGGCGGGCAGCCCGGCGGCCAGTTGCAACAGGGTCCTGCGGGAAATCATGCTCATGCCATTCACACCTGCGCCAGGGCCTGGTCCAGGTCGGCCAGCAGATCGTCGATGTGCTCGATGCCGATCGACAGGCGCACGGTTTCCTCGCGCACACCCGCCTTCTGCAGTTCTTCCGGATTGAGCTGGCGGTGGGTGGTGGACGCCGGGTGCGTGGCCAGCGACTTGGCGTCGCCGATGTTGACCAGGCGCGTGAACAGCTGCAGCGCGTCCTGGAAGCGCGCGCCGGCTTCGCGGCCGCCCTTCACGCCGAACGTGAACAGGCCAGGCGCCTTGCCGCCCAGGTACTTGCGCACCAGCGCGTGGTCCGGGTGATCCGGCAGGCCGGCGTAGTTGACCCACTCGACCTTGGGATGCTCGCGCAGGTAGCTGGCCACCTTGACCGCGTTCTCGACGATGCGGTCCACGCGCAGCGCCAGCGTCTCGATGCCCTGCAGGATCTGGAACGAATTGAACGGCGAGATCGCGGCGCCGGTGTTGCGCAGCGGCACCACGCGGGCGCGGCCGATGTAGGCGGCCGGACCGAAGGCTTCGGTATAGACCACGCCGTGGTAACTGACATCGGGTTCGTTCAGGCGCTTGAAGCGGGCCTTGTGCTCGGCCCAGGGAAACTTGCCCGAGTCGATGATGGCGCCGCCCAGGCTGGTGCCGTGGCCGCCCAGGTACTTGGTCAGCGACTGCACCACGATGTCGGCGCCGTGCTCGATCGGACGCAGCAGGTACGGCGACGGCACGGTGTTGTCGACGATCAGCGGCAGGCCGTGGCGGTGGGCCAGCTCGGCCAGCGCGGCGATGTCGGTGATGTTGCCCAGCGGGTTGCCGACCGATTCGGCGAAGATGGCCTTGGTGCGCTCGTCGATCTGCGCCTCGAAGGCCGCCAGGTCGCTGGGGTTGGCGAAGCGCGTGGTGATGCCGTACTGCGGCAGCGTGTGGGCGAACAGGTTGTAGGTGCCGCCGTACAGCGTGCTGGACGAGACGATGTTGTCGCCCGCCTCGGCGATGGTCAGGATCGCGTAGGTCACCGCGGCCTGGCCCGAGGCCAGCGCCAGCGCGGCGATGCCGCCTTCCAGGGCCGCGACGCGCTGTTCCAGCACGTCGGTGGTGGGGTTCATGATGCGGGTGTAGATGTTGCCCGCCACCTTCAGGTCGAACAGGTCGGCGCCGTGCTGGGTGTCGTCAAAGGCATAGGCCACGGTCTGGTAGATCGGCACGGCCACCGCGCGCGTGGTCGGGTCCGGCTTGTAGCCGCCGTGCACGGCGATGGTTTCCAGCCGCCAATCGGGCTTCTTCGCTTCAGTCATGTAGTGCTCCTCAAATGCGTTATCGGTAATGGAATCAAGCGGCGAACCCGCGCGCGGCGCGCAGGATGCGATCGATGTCCCCATGATTGTTATAGGCGCCGACGGACAGGCGCAGGTAACCATACTCCACAATGCTGGCCACCACGCCCTCGCGGGCCAGGTGCGCCAGCGCCGCGGCCGGATCGGCCACGCGCAATGCGGTGGTGGTGCTGCGCAGCGCCGCGTCGGCCGGCGATACTACCTGCAGGCCCTGGGCGCGTAAACCGTCGCTCAGGGCCGTGGACAGTTCCAGTACCCACGGCTCGATGCGCTCGGGCCGCGCCCATTCGATCAGGTCCAGCGCCGCGGCCCAGCCGGCGATGCCGGGATAGTTCAGGTTGCCGGTCTCCAGGCGGCGGGCGTCGCCCGCGTCGGACACGCCCACCTGCCATTGCAGGCCGGTCTTGTCGAGCGTGGTCACTTCCGAAGGGCCGACGTACAGCGGGTCGAGCGCGTCGAGCAGGCGCGGCGACACGTGCAGCAGGCCCACGCCCAGCGGCCCCAGGAAGCCCTTGTGGGCGCCGCTGGCGAACGCGTCCACGCCCCAGGCGTCGACCTCGGCGCGCAACAGGCCCGCGCCCTGGATGCCGTCGACCACCAGCCAGATGCCGCGCTCGGCGCAGCGCCGGCCCAGTTCGGCGATGTCGGTGCGCAGGCCGCTGCCGTATTGCACCCACGAGACCGCGATCAGGCGCGTGCGCGCATCGACGTGCCGCCACAGGTCGTCGACCGTATAGCGGTGCGCGCGCGACGGCGGCACCCGCACCTGCACGCCGCGGCGGCACAGGTTGAGCCAGGGCAAGGCGTTGGTGGGATGTTCCTGGTCGTCGACCACCAGGTTGTCGCCTTCCTGCCAGGACAGGCCCTGCGCCACGGTGTTCAGGCCCTCGGTGGTGTTCTTGGTGAAGGCCAGCCGGCGCGCGTCGCCGCCGATCAGCCGCGCCAGCCGCGTGCGCAGCGCGCCGGCATCGCGCAGCCATTGCGGCTTGTCGCTGCGGGCATGGGTGATGCCGTCGAAGAAGGCGGCCACGCCCTCGGCCACCTTGGGCGCCAGCGGGCTGGTGTAGGCGATGTTGGCGTAGGCCTTGTCGCGAGTGATGGGAAACCATTCCCGGAATTCGTCCTGCCAGCTCATGCGAAACCTTCTTCAATCATGCAACTTGGTATGGACGGATTCTAGGTATATGACGGCAATTTGGATAAGGCTAAGTTCTCATAACCATATGACGATACAGTCGCTCGCGACGGCGATGCGCAGCCCTAGAATTCATGCCTTTCTTGCATACTTCGAATACGGGAACGGCATGCGGTTGATCTCTCTACTCAAGACCGCCGGCGTGGCGGCGGCGCTGGCACATATGGCGTTGTCCACGGCGAGCGCATCCACGGCGGGCGCCACGGTCGACGCCATCAAGAAGCGCGGCGAACTGGTGTGCGGCGTGAGCCAGGGCTCGGCCGGCCTGTCTATCGCCGACAAGCAGGGCCGCTGGACCGGCCTGGACGCCGACCTGTGCCGCGCGCTGGCCGCGGCGGTGCTGGGCGATCCGGAGAAGACGCGCTTCGTGCCGCTCAGCTCGCAGCAGCGCTTCCCCGCGCTGCAGGGCGGCGAGATCGACGTGCTCAACCGCAACACCACCATCACCTCCAGCCGCGACGCGGGCCTGGGCATCGTCTCGGCCGGCATCGTGTTCTATGACGGCCAGGGCTTCCTGGTGCCGAAGAAGCTGGGCGTGAAAAGCGCCACCGAACTGGACGGCGCGCAGGTCTGCGTGCAGCCCGGCACCGTCAACGAACAGAACCTGGTCGACTACTTCAAGAAGCAGAAGCTCACCTACCGCCCGGTGGTGATCGAGAACCTGGTCGAGCTGGAGCAGGCCTTCTACGCCGGCCGCTGCGACGTCTACCTGTCGGATGCCTCGACGCTGGCCGCCAGCCGCGCCGCGCGCGCCGCCAATCCCGACGACTTCGTCATCCTGCCCGAGCGCATCAACAAATCGCCGCTCGGCCCCTTCGTGCGCCAGGACGATCCCAACTGGACCGCCATCGTGCGCTGGACCGTGAACGCGCTGGTGGCCGCCGAGGAACTGGGCATCACCTCCCGGAACGTCGACAGCCAGGCGCAGAGCACCGATGCGCAGGTGCGCCGCCTGCTGGGCCTGGATCCCGGCATCGGCAAGAGTTTCGGGCTGGACGAGGGCTGGGCCCGCAACGTCATCAAGGCCGTCGGCAACTACGGCGAAGTGTGGGACCGCAACCTGGGCGCGGCCACCCCGCTCAAGCTGGAGCGCGGCCTGAACGCGCAGTGGAACCGGGGCGGCCTGCTGTATTCGCCGCCGTTCCAGTAAGCCCGCGCGATCGCGTGGACGCATGACGCCGCCAGGCGGGCCCCCGGGCCCGCCCGTGGCGTTTTTTCCTTTCTCTTTTCCTCATTCGCCGGCGCCGGCCGGGACCGACATGATCGCGATTCATCCCACGCCATGGAGCGCCGCCTGGCGGCGCTGGCTGCCCCTCGCGGCCTGGACGCTGGGGCTGGCCGCCCTGGCCGCGTTGTTGCTGCTGCACATCGAGGCCACGCAGGCGGCGCGCGGCATCCGCGGCGGCTTCGGCTTCCTGTTCCAGCCGGCCGGCTTCCGCATTTCGGAAAGCCTGCTGCCGGTGACGCCCGACGATCCCTACTGGATGTCGATCGCCGCCGGCCTGGTCAACACCCTCACGGTGGCGCTGGTGGCGATTCCGGTGGCGACGCTGCTGGGCATCGGCCTGGGCCTGCTGCGGCTGTCTTCGCGTCCGCTGGCCGCGCGCACCGCCGCCCTGATCATCGCGCCGTTGCGCAACACCCCGGTGCTGCTGCAATTGTTCGTCTGGTATGGCCTCTTGCTGCGGCTGCCGGACGCGCGCCAGGCGTGGTCGCCATTGCCCTCGGTGCTGCTGTCGAACCGCGGCCTGGCGTTGCCGGCGCTGCACGGCTGGCTGCCCTACGCGCTGGCGGCGGCGGGCGCCCTGCTGCTCGGCTGGCGCCTGCGCCACCGCCTGGGCCGCGCCGCGCCCTGGGCCGCGCTGGCGGCGACGGCGCTGGCCTGGGCATGGTTGCCCGGCGTCACCGTCGACCTGCCCGTCAGGCGTGGCCTGGGCCTGCAGGGCGGCTGGCAGCCCAGCATCGAATTCGCCGCGCTGGTGATCGGCCTGGTGGTGTTCCATGCCGCCTACATCGCCGACATCGTGCGCGCCGCGGTGCGGGCGGTGCCGGTGGGCCTGGTGGAAGCCGGCCAGGCCATGGCGCTGACGCCCTGGGGCGTGCTGCGCCACGTCGTCGCGCCCTATGCCGCGCGCGTGGCCCTGCCCCCCTATGCCAATCAGTGCCTGGCGCTGGTCAAGAACAGCACCCTGGCCATCGCCATCGGCTACCAGGAGCTGATGGCCGTCATCAATACCGCCATCACCCAGACCGGGCTGGCGCTGGAAGGCATCACGCTGGCCGTGGCCGTCTACCTGGGCCTGGCCCTGGCGCTGGGCGGCGCGCTGTCGGCCTGGAACGCGCGCCACGCCCGCCACGGCCCCGGCGACAGCCACGGCGCGCGCCTGGGCGAGCGGCCCGCGCTGCGCCTGCTGGACCGCGGCTCGCGCGGCATCGGTGGCTGGCTGGGCTCGGCGCTGATGGCGCTGCTGCTCGCCGCCGCGGGCTGGGCGTTGTTCGATTGGGCGCTGCTGCGCGCCGTCTGGAGCGGCGGCCCCGCCACCTGCGCCGCCGCGGCGGGCGCCTGCTGGGCCGCGGTGGGCGAGAACCTGCCGCTGCTGCTGTTCGGCGCCATGGCGCAGGCCGACCGCGCCCAGGCGCTGGCGGCCTGCGCCGCCCTGCTGGCCGGCGTGGCGGTGGCGCTGGGCCTGGGCCGGCTCGCGCCGCGAGCGCGTCTGGCATGGGTCGCGCTGATGCTGGTCGTCACTGTGATCGCGCTGGCCGGTTGGCCCTGGGGCGGCGCGGCCATCGGTCCGCTGCGTTGGGGCGGCCTGCTGGTGACGCTGATCCTGGCGATCGCGGCGCTGCTGGCGGCGTTGCCGCTGGCCTTCGGCCTGGCGCTGCTGCGCCGTTCCGGCAGCCCCGGCGGATCGCTCGCGGCCGCCGCATTGATCGAGGCCGTGCGCGGCGTGCCGCTGGTGACGCAATTGCTGTTCGCATCCTTCGTGCTGCCGTTGCTGCTGGGCGGCGGCGTGTCCAAATTCGGCATGGCGCTGGCGGCGCTGACGCTGCATACCGCCTGCCTGCTGGCGGAGGTGCTGCGCGGCGCGCTGCAGGCGATTCCGCCCGGCCAGATGATGGCGGCGCGCGCGCTCGGCATGCGCCCGGCCGTGGCCTACTGGACGGTGATCTGGCCGCAGGCGCGCCGCATCGCCGCGCCGGCGGCGCTGGGCGTGTTCGTGGGCGCGGTCAAGGACACCTCGCTGGTCAGCATCATCGGCGTATTCGACGTGCTGGGCGCGGCCAAGGCGGTGGTGGCGGGCACCGACTGGCGGCCGTACCACGTCGAGGTCTACCTGGCGGTGGCGCTGCTGTACTTCACGGCCAGCCTGGCGCTGTCGCGCGTGGCGCGGCGCATGGAAGGACCGGCGGCGGCCTGAGCCGCGCGGCGGGCTGGCGGCCTAGTGGCCGCGCGCGCCCAGCCGCTCCAGCCAGGCCGGACGCGGCGCGGCGTCCAGCCAGTTCTTCACGATCAGGCCCAGCTCGGTATCACCCGAGATGCGCAGCCGGCGCTGGAAGAACAGCGTGTCGGCGTCGGTCTCGGCGCGCATCAGCGCCAGCAGGTCGGCGACCTTGGCGCCCAGTTCCAGCTCGCAGGCCTGGCCGTTCCAGAGCGGCCGGAACGCGCCGCCGCGCACCATGAAACTGCTGCGCACGCCCAGGTCCTCGACGGTGATGGCGAAGCTGCGCCCGTCCAGTTCCGCCGGCGGACTGAGCCAGTCCAGGCGCCGGGCCAGCTCGAGCCCGGCCACGAAATGCAGCGACACCAGGGGCGCCGGCAGGCGCCGGCCCACGCGCGCGACCAGCCCCGGCACGGTGAATCCGACGCGGCTCATGGCGCCTCCTGCCAGGCGATGCCCGATTGCCCGTGGAAGTAGCCGTTGCAGCGGCCGATGCCGGCGGGCGGCGCCACGGCTTGCTGGACACGGCCGCCGCGCACGGCGTCGAGCGCGGCGATGGCCTCCAGCGTGCCGGACGATTGCGGGCTGACGCGCAACACGTCGGCACCCATGTCCGCCAGATAGCCCGCCTGGTCGAGCAGGTCGAGACAGGCCGCCGACTGCACCTGGATGCCATTGATCGCGAGGAACTCGCGCGATTCGCGGGTGCGCATGTCCAGACCGTCTGGATGCTCGATGCAGCGAAAGCCGCAATCATCCTTCTTCAGGCGGAAATGGCGCGCCGTGAAGCAGCGCGCCGAGAACGCCAGGGCCATGCGGCCCCACACCATGATCTCGGCCTCCAGCCCCGCCGGCCGCTCGGCCAGCAGCCGCGC
Source organism: Achromobacter sp. 2789STDY5608621 (assembly GCF_001299375.1). NCBI lineage: Bacteria > Pseudomonadati > Pseudomonadota > Betaproteobacteria > Burkholderiales > Alcaligenaceae > Achromobacter > Achromobacter sp. 2789STDY5608621. The sequence continues at coordinate 12,417 of NZ_CYTU01000019.1, forward strand.
CAGCGTGTTGACGTGCATTTCCAGCGGCGCCACGAAGCGCGTCGCGCCGCGCGCGGCCAGCCATTCCAGCGTGCCGCCGTGGTAGGCGTTCATGTGCGGTCCGGCCACGAACGGCCGCCCGCCCAGGTGCCGCAGCGCGCCGGCCTCGCCGGCCTCCACCTGGAAGTCCTGCTGCTCGCACAGGCGCCGCAGGGCCGAGGCCTCGGCGCCGGTCTCGATCAGCGTGCGGCCGGACAGCACCACTTCCTTGCCCGTGGCCGCGAGGTCGCGCGCCAGGTCGAGCCAGTCGTCGGCGCGCAGCTCGTGGCGCCGGCTACAGACGGTTTCGCCGATATAGAGGATGTCGGCCGGACTGTCGGCCAGCGCCGCGTAGAACGCCAGCGTGTGCTGGCGCGGCCAGTAGTACAGCAGCGGTCCGACCGAGATGCGGAAAGCCTTGGGTTTCATTTCCATGGACGTTCAAATGCGCCTTGCGTGACTTGGGAACCCTCGGCATGGCGCGCCAGCGTGGCGTTCCATTCGGGACGGGGGGAATAGCGGTTGGGGTCGACGTGGGCGCTGTCGAGCGCGGCGCGCAGCGTGGACACCACCTGCGTCACGTAGGCCGGGCTGCGCTGGCGCCCTTCGATCTTGATCGCCGACACGCCCATCTCGGCCAGCCTGGGCAACAGGCCGATGGCGTTCAGGCTGGTGGGTTCCTCCAGCGCGTGGTCGGCGACGCCGTCGACCTCGAAGCGGCCCTTGCACAGCGTCGGATAGGCGGCCGCCTCGCCCGGTCCATAGCGGTCGATCAGGATGCCGTTCAGGCGCGCGTCCAGGCGGCCGTCTTCCTCGACCCAGCGCACCGCGCTGGCGGGCGAACAGACGCCCTTGTTGTTGGGCGAATCGCCGGTGGCGTACGACGACAGCAGGCAGCGGCCCTCGGCCATGACGCACAGGCTGCCGAAGCCGAACACCTCGACTTCCACGCTGACGTTGGCGCAGATGCGGGCGATCTCGGCCAGGGTCAGCACGCGCGGCAGCACCACCCGGCGGATGCCGAATTGCTCCTTCATCAGTTCGATGGCGTCGGTGTGGGTGGCCGAGCCCTGCACCGACAGGTGCAGGCGCAGGTCGGGATAGCGGTCGCGGGCATAGCCCAGCAGGCCGGCATCGGCCATGATGACCGCGTCGGCGCCGAGCGCGTGCGCGGCATCGACCGCCTCGCGCCATTCGTGGCCGCGGCCCGCCTGCACGAAGGTGTTGATGGCGAACAGCACCTGGCGGTTCTTGCTGTGCGCCAGCTCGACGCCGGCGCGGATGTCGCTTTCGGTGAAGTTGAGCCCGGCGAAGTTGCGGGCGTTGGTGGCGTTCTTCAGGCCCAGGTAGACGGTGTCGGCGCCTGCCTCGATCGCCGCCTTCAGCGCGGCCAGGCTGCCTGCCGGCGCCACGAGTTCTAGGGGAGAGGTTCGGGTTTGCATGCCGGCCAGTCTAGGGGCCGGCACGGCCGCGGGCCTTGTCGCAGATCAAACCGCGCGGCGGCGCCGCGCACGCGCGATGTCAGACCGGATCGTCGCCGTGCAGGCCGTGCTCGACGGCGTAGACCGCCACCTGCACCCGGCTGGTCAGGTTGAGTTTCTTCAGCACGTTCTGCACGTGGATCTTGACCGTGCTTTCGCTGACGTCGAGCTCGCGCGCGATGACCTTGTTGCTGGCGCCGCGCGCCAGGCATTGCACGATCTGGCGCTCGCGCGCCGTGAGGCGATGGCGCTCGGCCTGCCCCGCCGGCGCCTGCGCGGCCAGGCTGGCCTGGCCGCGGAACTGCTCGACCAGCTTGGCCGTCATGCTCTCGGCGATCACCGGCTCGCCGCCGGCGGCTCGGCGGATGGCGGTGGTCAGCGCCTCGGCGTCGATGTTCTTGAGCAGATAGCCGCGGGCGCCGTCGCGCAGCGCCTGGCCAAGCTCGTCGGCTTCTTCCGACACGGTCAGGATGATGACGGCGCAGGACGGCAGGTCCTGGGTCAGCAGCTGCAGCGTCTCCAGGCCCGACAGGCCGGGCATGTTCAGGTCCAGCAGCACCACGTCGGGCTTGAGTTCCTTGGCGCGCTTGAGGCCCTCGACGCCGTCGCCGGCCTCGGCCACCACCTCGAAATCGGGCTGGCGCTGCAGCAGCAGCCGCATCCCCGAGCGGAACAGGGTGTGGTCGTCGACGAGCAGGATACGGATGGGCATGGTCTTGAAGGGCTCAGGCGGCCTGGCGTTCGGCGCCGGGCAGCGTCAGCGCGATGCGCGTGCCGCCGCCGGGTCGGGATTTCATTGTAATCGTGGCATGCATGCGGGCGGCGCGTTCGCGCATGATGTGCAGGCCCACGTGGGCCTCGCCGCGCTGCGACACCTCGGCCGGGTCGTAGCCCTGGCCGTTGTCGGCGATCAGCAGGTTGAAATCGCGGTCGTTGCGCACCACGATGTCGACCCGGTCGGCCTCGGAATGCTTGCGCACGTTGGACAGCGCTTCCTGCAGGATGAACAGCACCTGCAGCTGCTGCTCGGGCGCCAGCGGCGCGCCCACGCCCTGGCTGAAGGCCAGGTCGGTGCGCATGCCGGTCTGGCGGCGGAAGCGTTCGACGATGTCGCCAATGGAGCCCTTCAGGTCGCCCTGGCCCAGCTTGGCGCGGAAGTTCGTCAGCAGCTCGCGCACGTCCTTGTAGCTTTCGTCGACCCCGGTGCGCAGCAGCGGCAGGATCTCCTCGACTTCAGCCTGGTCGCCGCGCTTGACGGCCGCGTCCAGCAGCTGCAGCTGCAGGTTCAGGAAGTTCAGCCCCTGGGCCAGGCTGTCGTGCAGCCCCTGCGCCACCAGGCCGCGCTCCTGCACCACCGCCAGCTGGCGCGCCTGGGCGCTCAGGCGGCGGTTGTCCAGCGCCACGCCCAGGTGCTGCCCCAGGGTCTCCAGCAACTGCGAGTCGGACGGCGCCAGCCGCCGCTGGCTGCGGAAATGCAGCGAGTACGAGCCCAGCACCTCGTCGCGCGTGACGATGCGGAACACCGCCACGCTGGCGAAGCCGTCCTGCTGGCAGTTCAGGTCCAGCTGCGGCGGCGCCTGGCGGAAATCCTGGATCACGATGACGCCGGCCTGGCGCGTCGCCACGCCGCAATAGCAGTCGTCGACCCGCATGCAGTGCTCGGATTCGACCAGTTCGTCGGACAGCCCCAGCGACACCACCAGGTTGAGCTTTTCGTTGTCCGGGTCCAGCGCGCGGATGCTGCCGCCCTCGGCGTCGAACTGCAGCATGACGCGGCGCAGGAAGCCCTGGCACATGGCCTCGATGTCGTTGGGCTGGTTCAGGAACGCCGCCATGTCGTAGAGGGCGCCGATGTCGCGGTTCTGCGCCGCCAGCTGGGCGGTCTTTTCGCCCACGCGCTGCTCCAGGCCGGTGTACAGGCTCTGCAATTCGTCGGCCATGCGGTTGAAGCCGCGTGACAGCACGCCGAATTCGTCCTCGCTCTCGACCGGCAGGCGGGTGCTGAACTCGCGCGCCGCCATGCGCTGCAGGCCGTCGCGCAGGCGCAGCACGGGCGCGATGATCCACAAGTACAGCAGATAGATCATGGCCAGGGTGCCGGCGCTGGCGATGGCCGCCAGCACGCCCTGCGACAGCCGCAGCGAGGTCGTCTTGCCGGCGTTGTCCTGTTCGATCATGCGCACCAGCTCGTCGGCGCGGGCGACGAAATCGGGCAGCGTCTGCAGGTACTCTGCCGCGTCTTCGCGGGCGATGGCGCGCATTGCCGCCGGCCGCATGATGTCGCGCCAGTACTCGGCCACGCCGTGCCAATGCTGGCGGATGGTCGGGTCGTTGGGAATGAACAGCGGCCGCGCCGGGTTGCCGCGCTCCAGGCGGGCGATGGTGTCGTCCATCAGCCGCACCTGTTCCTCGGTGCGCACCTGGCGCCCGGCCTGCGGCCGCATCAGCTCGACCGCGACGCGGTTGGCGCGCATGCGCAGGCTGCCGGTGTCGTTGATGGCCGCGCCCGCGCCTTCCAGCTGCCACGACAGCCACAGCGTCAGGCCGATCATGCCCAGCACCACGATCAGCGCGATCAGCGAACTGGCGACAATGCGCGTCGACAGCCGGTGCCGCGGCGACGGCAGGCCCTGGGCGTCGGGGGAATGGTCGAGCGTGGTCATGAAATGGGCTGGCGGATGGGCGGGTTCGGGACGGTCGCGAGGCGAGCATGGCGCCGCGCGGTCCACAGCCTCAAGTGTAGTTCAGCCCCGCCCCACCGTGCGCGCGATGAAGTCCGCCACCGCCGCCGGATCGTTCAGCGGCAGGCAGGGCAAGCCGGTATCGAGCGCCGCGTCGGTCACGACGGCCAGGAAGCTGCCGTCCTCGGCGTGCAGCGGCGGCTTGCCCAGCGCCGGGCGGTAGACCTCGATGCGGGGGATGGCGGCCTGCTTGAAGCCCTCGACCAGCACCAGGTCGGCCGGCGCCAGGCGGGCCACCTGCTCGGCCAGCGACGGCTCGGGCGCGCCGCGCAGCTCGTGTACGATGGCGTAGCGGAACGGCGACGCCACCATCACCTCCTGCGCCCCGGCCTGGCGAAAGCGCGCGCTGTCCTTGCCGGGCGGCTCCATCTCGAAGTCGTGGTGGCTGTGCTTGATGACGCTGACCTTCAGGCCGCGCGCGCCCAGCAGCGGCAGCATGGCCTCGATCAGGGTGGTCTTGCCGCTGCCTGAGCGGCCGGCGATGCCGAAAACGGGGGTCATGCTGGCTCCGTGAACAAGGGACAGACGATGGGCAGGAACGCGTCCGCCCGGGCCGAGTATGCCAGCAAAGCGCCCGCCACCAGGTCGAAGTACCAGCCATGCAGGGTCAGGTCGCCGGCCTGCAGGCGCCGCTGCACGCACGGCAGGGCTTCCAGGTTGCGCAGCGAGATCAGGATGGAGGCCTGCTCGCAGGCCTGCCGGTGTTCCGCCAGGGACGCCGCCGGCATCTGGCTCAGCACCTGCTGGCGGGCCGGCTCGGCGATATCCATCCAGCGGTTCAGGTAGTCGGGCTCGCCGTCGGCGCGCGCCGGCCGCTCCATCAGCGCGCGGATGCCGCCGCACTGGGCATGGCCCAGCACGATGATGCGGCTGACCTTGAGTTGCTCGACCGCGAACTGGATCGCCGCCAGCACGCCGTGGTGGCCCTGGTCGCGGTCGGGCGGCGGCACCAGGTTGGCGACGTTGCGCACGGTGAAGATGTCGCCCGGGTCGCAGCCCAGCAGCATGGCCGGATCGACCCGCGAATCGCAGCAGCCCACCAGCAGCGTGCTGGGGTGCTGGCCGTCGCGCAGGTTGCGGTACAGCGACGGCGCCTCTTCGTAGTATTGGTGCTGGAAGCGCTGGAAGCCATCCACCAGCCGTTCTAGATCGCGCATGGTTCAGCCTCCGGTCTGCGACATGAAGCGCACGATGCGCTCGGGCCGGGTGGTGAACTCGTGGCGCTCCGGCTTGGCGGCGATGCCGGCGCGGATCGCCCGTTCCAGTTCGGCGTCGCTGGCGCCGTCGCGCAGCAGCCGGCCCAGCGGCACCTGGTCTTCCTGGCCCAGGCACAGGTACAGGGTGCCGTCCACCCCCAGCCGCACGCGGTTGCAGGCGGCGCAGAAATGGCGCGACATGGGGGTGATGACGCCCAGCACCGGCGCGCCGCTGCCGGCGCTCCAGTAACGGGCCGGGCCCGCGCCCTGCCCCGCCAGCGCCGGCACCAGGCCGGCGTCGGCCGCCAGCCGCGCGCCCAGCGCGCCCAGGTCGGCATGGGCATAGCGGCGGCCGCAATCGCCCACCGGCATCGGTTCGATCAGGCGCAGAATGAAGCCCTGCGCCACGGCGTAGTCCAGCAGCCGGCGCACGTCGGCCTCGGGCGTGGCGGCGTGCACCACGCTGTTGAGCTTGATCGGCGCGAAACCGGCGTCGCGCGCGGCGCGCAGGCCGGTCAGCACCGCGTCGAGGCAATCGCGGCCGGTGATGCGGCCGAACTCGGCCGCGTCCAGCGTGTCCAGGCTGATGTTGAGACGGTCCACGCCGGCCGCGCGCAACGCGGCGGCATGGCGCGCCAGCTGGGTGCCGTTGGTCGACAGCGACAGGTCGTCCACCCCCGGCAGCGCGGCAATCGCCGCCGCCAGGTCGGCCACGCCGCGGCGCAGCAGCGGTTCGCCGCCCGTCAGCCGCACGCGGCGCACGCCCAGGCCGGCGAACAGGCCCGTCAGTCGCGCCATCTCGTCGTGGCGCAGCCAGTTGGACGGTTCCTCGAAACCCTTGAAGCCCTTGGGCATGCAATAGCCGCAGCGCAGGTCGCAGCGGTCGGTGACCGACACCCGCAGATAGTCGATGCGGCGGCCGAAGCCGTCGATCAGCCCCCGCGGCGCGGCCGGCGCCAGGGTGGCGACCGAGGCCGCCGGGGCCACCGCCAGGGCGGGCGCGGGTGTCATGACGGGCTCCCGAACACCCGATCGTCCTCGGCGCCGCCCAGGTCGATGCCGCGCACGTCGGCGCGATCCACCAGCAGCCTGGCGTACTGGCGCCAGGCGGTGTCGCGGCTGGCGGCGGCCAGGGCAGAGGCGATCGATTCGTGCACCTGCTCGAACGGCAGCAGGCGTCCTTCGATGCGCCGCGTCACCCGCACGATGTGCAGCCCGTGACGGGTTTCCAGCACCTGCGGCAGCAGGCCGCCGGCCGGCAAGGCGAACACGGCCTTCTCGAATTCCGGCACGGTGTCGCCGCGCCCCAGCTGCCCCAGGTTGCCGCCCACCGTCGCCGACGGGCAGTTCGACTGCCGCCGCGCGACCTCGGCGAAACCGGACGGATCGGCCAGCAGGTCGGCCAGCACCGCGCCGGCGTGGGCCCGCAGCATGTCCAGATTCACCCCGGGGGTGACCTGGAACAGGATGTGATCGGCCTCGATCAGCTCGCCCACGATGAAGCGCTGCGGATTGGCCTGGTAGTAGCGCCGGCAGGCCGCCTCGTCGGCCTCGGGCGCCGGCGCGTGGCGTTCCAGCAGGACGCCGATGGCGTCGTCTTCCGAGGCGAGGTCCAACCCCTGCCGCGCGGCCTCATCCAGCAGCACCCGGCGCAGCACCAGCGCCGTGGTGGCGGCGCGCATCGGGTTGGGCGCGTCCGCGTGCAGCGGCAGTTCTTGCTCCATGTCGGCGTCGGTCAGTTCGACGCCATTGATCGTCACAGGCATGTCGGCCTCCTCGGGTCAGCGCGGACGCACCAGTTGCCAGGCGCGGCCCAGGTAGCCGACCGAGGCGAAGCCGCTCCAGACGTGCACCAGGCGCGTGAACGGGAAGATCACGAACAGCGTCAGGCCCATGAACAGGTGCGCCTTGAACAGCGGCGGCACCTCGGCCACGAAGTCGGCGGCGCCACTGCGGAAGGTGACGATGTGCTGCGCCCAGTTCATCAGGCGCACCATCATCTCGCCGTCCATGTGGCCGGCCGACAGCGCGATGGTCGACAGGCCCAGCAGCAGCGTCACCAGAATCCACGCCAGCAACAGCTTGTCGCCGGGCCGGGTGGCCTTGCGGATGCGCGGGTCGCTCAGGCGGCGGTGGATCAGGATCAGGAGGCCGATCAGGCACAGCCCGCCCATGACGCCGCCGGCCACCATGGCCACCGTCTGCTTGAGCGTGTGCGACACGCCCAGCGTGTCCCACACCACCACCGGGGTCAACAGGCCCGCCAGGTGGCCGAAGAACAGCCCCAGGATGCCGACGTGGAACAGGATGTTGCCCAGCCGCAGCTGGCCGCGATGCAGCAATTGCGAGCTGTCGGTCTTCCAGGTGTACTGCTCGCGCTCGAAGCGCGCCAGGCTGCCCAGCAGGAACACCGTCAGGGCGATGTAGGGATAGATGCCGAAGAAGAACTGGTTCAGGGAATTCATGATGCGTGTCCTGGAAATTAGCGGGTGACCGGCGCCCGGGGATAGAAGCGCACGGCCTGCGCGCCGTCGCCCGAGAACGGGCGCAGCAGCGGTTCGACGCCGTCGGCGCCGGTGCCGAAGGTCTCCATGGCTTCGTCCATGTCGCGCACCGGCGGCGCGGTCTGCTCGCGCGGCGTGACCCGCGACAGGCCGCGCAGCACGACGAAGACGCTGGCGTACGGGCTCTCGTTGCGCGCCAGGCGCGCGCCGATGGCGGCCAGCACGTGGATGGCGTCGTCCAGCAGGTCCTGCGCCACGGCCGGGTCGATCACGCCCAGGAACTCCAGGAACAGCGGCACGTGGTCCGGCAGTTCCGACACCACCGGTTCGAAGCCGTGCTGGCGGTAGGTCTCCAGCAGGTCGACCATGGCCTGGCCACGGTCGCGGCTTTCGCCGTGCACGTGCTCGAACAGGTGCAGCGAATGGGCGCGGTTGCGGTCGAAGGTGGCGACGTAGGTCTCCTGCAGCGCGATCAGGTCCTGGCTGGCCAGGTGGCCGATCAGCGGTTGCAGGGTTTCCTCGGCTTCCGGATAGGCGGCCAGCGCGCCCTCGACCTCGGTCAGGGCGTCCAGCAGTTCCTGTTCGGGGTAGCAGAGCAGCGCGGAAAGCAAGCGATAAAGGCTCATGGTGTTCTCCCGTCTCAGGCCGCGGCCTTCTTGCGCGACTTCGGCATGTCGATGAAGATCTCGCTGCCCTGCGGCTTGCGGCCGAACAGCGTGCCTTCCGAGACGCCGCCCGAGCAGCCGTTGCCGAAGGTGAAGCCGCAGCTGCCCTTCTCGTTGAAGCTGTCCTCGACGATCTCCTTGTGGCTGCTGGGCACCACGAAGCGGTCCTCGTAGTCGGCAATCGCCATGATGCGGTACATGTCCTGCACGGTCGCTTCCGACAGGCCGACCTGATCCAGCAAGGCCGTATCGCGCTCGCCGTGCACGGTCTCGGCGCGCTTGTAGGCGCGCATCGCCAGCATCCGTTCGAGCGCCTGCAACACGGGGGCTTCCTTGCCCGCCGTCAGCAGGTTGGCCAGATAGCGCACCGGGATGCGCAGGCTGGCCACGTCCGGGATCATGGCGCTGGTGCCGAGCGTGCGCTGCGGCATCTTGCCAGCCTCGGCCGCGGTCTGGATCGGCGACAGCGGCGGGATGTACCAGACCATCGGCAGCGTGCGGTATTCCGGATGCAGCGGGAAGGCGACGCGCCACTCCACCGCCATCTTGTAGACCGGCGACTGGCGCGCGGCTTCCAGCCAGGATTCCGGGATGCCCTGCTCGCGCGCGGCGGCGATCACCTCGGGCGCATGCGGGTCCAGGAACAGGTCCAGCTGCGACTCGTACAGATCCTGTTCGTTGCCGACGGCGGCGGCGCGCTCGATCTGGTCGGCGTCGTACAGCATCACGCCCAGGTAGCGGATGCGGCCGACGCAGGTCTCCGAGCACACGGTCGGCTGGCCGGCCTCGATGCGCGGGTAGCAGAAGGTGCACTTCTCGGCCTTGCCGCTGTGCCAGTTGTAGTAGATCTTCTTGTACGGGCAGCCCGAGATGCACATGCGCCAGCCGCGGCACTTGTCCTGATCGACCAGCACGATGCCGTCGTCCTCGCGCTTGTAGATCGAGCCCGACGGGCAGCTGGCGACACAGGCCGGGTTCAGGCAGTGTTCGCACAGGCGCGGCAGGTACATCATGAAGGTATTCTCGAAGGTCGAGTACATCTCCTTCTGCACGCCCTCGAACAAGGCGTCGCGGCTGCGCGCGGCGAATTCGCCGCCCAGGTCGTCCTCCCAGTTCGGGCCCCAGACGATCTTGTCCATCTTCTTGCCGGTCAGCACCGACACCGGGCGCGCGGTGGGCGGCGTCTGCGACAGCGGCGCGTTCTTCAGGTGCTCGTAATCGAAGGTGAACGGCTCGTAGTAGTCGTCGATCTGCGGCAGGTTCGGGTTGGCGAACAGGTTGGCCAGGATGCGCAGCTTGCCGCCCTGGCGCGGTTCCAGCTTGCCCGCCGCCGTGCGGCGCCAGCCGCCCTTCCACTTCTCCTGGTTCTCCCATTCCTTGGGATAGCCGATGCCGGGCTTGGTCTCGACGTTGTTGAACCAGGCGTACTCGACGCCGTCGCGGCTGGTCCAGACGTTCTTGCAGGTGACCGAGCAAGTGTGGCAGCCGATGCACTTGTCCAGATTCAGCACCATGCCGATTTGGGCGCGTATCCTCATGATTGCTTCTCTTCCTGTTGCGTTTGGGCGGCGGGATCCTCGACCAGCGGGCCTTCCAGCCAGTCCACCTTCTTCATCTTGCGCAGCACCACGAATTCGTCGCGGTTGGCGCCCACGGTGCCGTAATAGTTGAAGCCGTAGGCCTGCTGCGCGTAGCCGCCGATCATGTGGGTCGGCTTGAGCACGGTGCGCGTCACCGAGTTGTGGATGCCGCCGCGCTTGCCGCTGGTCTCCGCGCCCGGCACGTTCACGATCTTTTCCTGGGCGTGGTACATCAGGCACATGCCGACCGGCACGCGCTGGCTCACCACCACCCGCGCGGTCAGCGTGCCGTTGACGTTGAACACCTCGACCCAGTCGTTGTCGACCAGCCCGGCCTGCTTGGCCTCGGCCTCGGAGATCCACACGTGGGGACCGCCGCGGCTCAAGGTCAGCATGCGCAGGTTGTCGGAATAGGTGCTGTGGATGCCCCACTTCTGGTGCGGCGTCAGCCAGTTCAGCACCAGTTCCTTCTCGCCATTGGGATAGCGGCCCAGCATCGGCGCCACGGTCTTGGTGTCGATCGCCGGCTTGTAGACGCACGAGCCCTCGCCGAAGTCCAGCATCCAGCGGTGGTCCTGGTAGAACTGCTGGCGGCCGGTCAGGGTGCGCCACGGGATCAGCTCGTGCACGTTGGTGTAGCCGGCGTTGTAGCTGACCTCTTCGCTTTCCAGGCCCGACCAGGTCGGCGCCGAGATGATCTTGCGCGGTTGCGCCTGGATGTCGCGGAAGCGGATCTTGTCGTGCTCGCGGCCCACCGCCAGGTGGGTGTGGTCGCGGCCGGTGATCTTGCCCAGCGCTTCCCAGGCCTTGACCGACACGTGGCCATTGGTCTCGGGCGCGAAGGTCAGGATCATTTCGGCGGCGTCGATGGCGCTGTCCAGCCGCGGCCGGCCCTGGCTCACGCCGGCTTCGGCCACGCGCTCGTTGATGCCGGCCAGCTCGCCCACTTCATGCTCGGTGTTCCAGTTGATGCCCTTGCCGCCGTTGCCCAGCTTGTCCAGCAGCGGACCGACCGAGGTGAACTTGCGGTAGATGTCGTTGTAGTCGCGCTCGACCACGGTCATGTTGGGCGCGGTCTTGCCCGGCACCAGGTCGCATTCGCCCAGCATCCAGTCCTTGGGTTCGAAGGCCTGCCCCAGTTCCCCCGGGGTGTCATGCATCAGCGGCGTCAGCACCAGGTCGCGGCGCTTGCCCAGGTAGGGGCCGCCGATCTCGCTGAACTTCTTGGCCAGCAGCTTGTAGATCTCCCAGTCGGTCTTGCTTTCCCAGAGCGGCTGCACGGCTTCGCTCAGCGGGTGGATGAAGGGGTGCATGTCGGACGTGTTGAGGTCGTCCTTCTCGTACCAGGTGGCCGTCGGCAGCACGATGTCGCCGTACAGGCAGGTGGTGCTCATGCGGAAGTCCAGCACCGTCAGCAGGTCGAGCTTGCCCTCGGCCGCGTCTTCCTGGTAGGTGACCTCGACCGGCTTGATGGCGTCGGCCTCGTCGCCGAACACGGCGTTCTGCGTGCCCAGCAGGTACTTCAGGAAATACTCGTGGCCCTTGCCGCTGGAGCCCAGGATGTTGGAGCGCCACACGAACATGTTGCGCGGGAAGTTGGCGGGATCGTCCGGGTCTTCGCAGGACATGCGCAGTTCGCCGGACTTGAGTTGTTCGACGGCGTGGGCCACCGGGTCCTTGCCGGCGGCTTCGGCCTGCGCGGTCAGGTCCAGCGGATTGGTGCGCAGCTGCGGCGCCGACGGCAGCCAGCCCATGCGCTCGGCGCGGGCGTTCAGGTCGATCATGCTGAGGTCGCCATAGCGGCCGCGGTCGGCGGTCGGCCCCAGCACTTCCTGCACGTTCAGCTTTTCATGGCGCCACTGGCTGGTATGGGCGTAGAAGAACGAGGTGCCGTTCATCTGGCGCGGCGGGCGCACCCAGTCGGACGCGAACGCCAGCGGCGCCCAGCCGAACTGCGGGCGCAGCTTTTCCTGGCCCACATAGTGGGCCCAGCCGCCGCCGCTCTTGCCGACGCAGCCGCACATCATCAGCATGTTGATGATGCCGCGGTAGATCATGTCCATGTGGTACCAGTGGTTCAGGCCGGCGCCGACGATGACCATCGACTTGCCCTCGGTATCGTGGGCGTTCTGGGCGAACTCGCGCGCCACCTGGATCACCTGCGCGCGCGGCACGCCGGTGTGCTTTTCCTGCCAGGCCGGGGTGTAGGGCACGTCGTCGTCATAGGACGTGGCCACGTTGCCGCCGCCCAGGCCGCGATCCAGGCCGTAGTTGGCCATCTGCAGGTCGTACACCGTGGCCGCCAGGGCCTCGCTGCCATCGGCCAGGCGGATGCGGCGCACCGGCACATTGCGCACCAGCAGTTCGTCGTGCTCGGCGCCGAAGTACGGGAAACCCACGCCGACCACGGCGTCGGCGCCGTCCGCCAGGCTCAGGCGCGGCTCGATGGCGCGGCCGCTGCCGCCGTCGCGCGCTTCCAGGTTCCAGCGGCCGACCTTCTCGCCGCCGTTGACCGCGCCCTCGCCCCAGCGAAAGCCGATGCTGCCGTTGGGCGCCACCAGGTCGCCGCTGGTTTCGTCGAACACCAGCGTCTTCCAGTCGGGGTTGTTCTGCTCGCCCAGCGCGCCGTCCAGCTGCGAGGCGCGCAGGAAGTGATCGGGCGCATGGAAGCCGTCGCGCTCCTTGAGCAGCACCAGCATCGGCATGTCGGTGTAGCGGCGCACGTAGTCGCGGAAATAGGCCGAGGCGCCCGACAGGTGGAATTCCTTGAGGATGACGTGGCCCATGGCCATCGCCAGCGCGGCGTCGGTGCCCTGCTTGGGCGCCAGCCAGATGTCGCCGAACTTGACCATTTCGCCGAAGTCGCTGGACACCGCCACCGTCTTGGTGCCCTTGTAGCGGACCTCGGTGTAGAAGTGGGCGTCGGGCGTGCGGGTCTGCGGCACGTTCGAGCCCCACACCATCAGGTAGGTCGAGTTGTACCAGTCGGCCGATTCCGGCACGTCGGTCTGCTCGCCCCAGATCTGCGGACTGGCCGGCGGCAGGTCGCAATACCAGTCATAGAAGCTCAGGCAGGCGCCGCCCAGCAGGCTCAGGTAGCGGGCGCCGGCGGCATAGCTGACCATCGACATGGCGGGAATCGGCGAAAAGCCGATGACGCGGTCGGGGCCGAACTTCTTGATCGTCAGGGCGTTGGCCGCGGCGATCATTTCCATCGCCGTGTCCCAGTCCGTGCGCACGAAGCCGCCCAGGCCGCGCACCGACTTGTAGCGCTTGGCGCGGGCCGGGTCCTGGCTGATCCATTCCCAGGCCGCGATCGGGTCCATGGTCTTGCGCGCCTCGCGCCACATTTCCATCAGGCGGCCGCGCATCATCGGGTATTTCACGCGCTGCGCCGAATAGACGTACCAGCTGTAGGACGCGCCACGGGGACAGCCGCGCGGCTCGTGGTTGGGCAGGTCGGGCCGCGTGCGCGGGTAGTCGGTCTGCTGGGTCTCCCAGGTGATCAGGCCGTTCTTGACGTAGACCTTCCACGAGCACGAGCCGGTGCAGTTGACCCCATGGGTCGAGCGCACCACCTTGTCGTGCTGCCAGCGGGCGCGATAGGCGTTTTCCCACTTGCGGTCCTCGTTGACCACTTCGCCGTGACCGTCCGCGTAGGTGGATTTCACCCGCGACATGAACTTCAACCGGTCCAGAAAATGACTCATTGCGTTTCTCCAAGAGCGCCGGCCCGGCCGGCGCGTACTGCAATCTGTGCTGTCAGAACCACTTTAGGCGTCGCCCGCCCGGCCGACCATTCGCCGGTGGCACAGGGCGGGCGCGGCAGAGTGACTAGTCACCCCGGCCAACCCCGCCCTCAGCAGGGCACGGGCGCGTTGCGGCGCGCGTAGAACCACCACGTGATCAGCACGCAGGTGGCGTAAAAGCCGATGAAGCAATACAGGGCCGCCTGGGCGCTGCCGGTCAGCTCCAGCGAGGTGCCGAAGCTGCGCGGGATGAAAAAGCCGCCATAGGCGCCGATCGCGCCGGAAAAGCCCAGCACCGCGGCCGATTCGCGCGCCGCGTCGGTCAGCGCCTGCTTCTGCGCGGCCTCGCCCTTGCCTTGCGCGGCCTGGGTGCGCTCGCGCAGGAAGATCACCGGGATCATGCGGAAGGTCGAGCCGTTGCCCACGCCGGTCAGCGCGAACAGCACGATGAACATGGCCAGGAAGCCGTTGAAGTCGCCGCCCTGCCCGTTCAGCGGCAGGAACATCACCACGCCCAGCACCGCGGCAATCATGCCGATGAAGGTGAACAGCGTGACGCGCGCCCCGCCCAGCTTGTCCGAGACCCAGCCGCCCACCGGCCGCGTCAGCGAGCCGACCAGCGGGCCCAGGAAGGCGTAGGTGGTCGGGTCGACCTGCGGGAACAGCGTCTTGGTCAGCATGGCGAAGCCGGCCGAGAAACCGATGAACGAGCCGAAGGTGCCCACGTACAGCCAGCACATCAGCCAGTTGTGCTTGCGCTTGAAGATCACCGCCTGGTCGGCGAACGAGGCGCGCGCGTCGGCGATGTCGTTCAT
>NZ_CYTU01000019.1:27475-51170 GCF_001299375.1 Achromobacter sp. 2789STDY5608621
CATGCTGGAGCTGAAGTTGCCGCCGCCCAGGCCGCACAGCAGCGCCAGGATCAGCAGCGTCGGGAACGAGGTGGTCGGGTCGCGCAGCGCGAAGCCCATGCCCAGCGCCGGGATCAGCAGCGAGGCGGTCGAGATCGCGGTCCACTTGCGGCCGCCGAACACCGGCACCAGGAACGAATAGAAGATGCGCAGCGTGGCGCCCGACAGCGCCGGCAGCGCGGTCAGCCAGAACAGCTGGTTCTTGGACAGCATGAAGCCGGCGCGGTCGAGATTGACCACCACCACGCTCCACAGCATCCAGATGCTGAACGCCAGCATCAGCGCGGGAATGGAAATCCACAGATTGCGGTTGGCGATGCGGGCGCCGGTCTGTTTCCAGAAGCCGGGGTTTTCCGGCTCCCAGCGCGCCAGGACATGGGAAGACATAGGTTTTCTCCGGTGAGGTCGGGATCAGGCGGCTTGCCGCCGCGCGGTGGCGGCGCTTTCGGGCCGGAAACTGAAATGCATGAAGATGAGCGAGACGCAGACCGTGCCGTACAGCAACATGAAGGCGCTGGAACGCACGCCGGTCAGGTCGAGCAGCACGCCGAACAGGATCGGCAGGATGAAGCCGCCCAGGCCGCCGGCCAGGCCGACGATGCCCGAGACCGCGCCGATGTTCTGGCCGAACTCATCCGAGATGAACTTGAAGACCGAAGCCTTGCCGATGGCCATGGCGATGCCGACAATGAACAGCAGGATGGTGAAGCTGGTCGGGCCCAGGGCGATGTCGAACTGGCGCGGGCCGCCGGTGGTCAGGACGGTGAAGTGCGTCTGCGGATAGCTGAGGATGAAGAACGCCACCCAGCACACCCACATCACCCACCAGGTGGTCTTGTAGGCGCCGTAGCGGTCCGAGATCCAGCCGCCCACGGCGCGCAGCACGCCGCCCGGCAGCGAGAAGCACGCGGCCAGCAGCGCCGCCAGCTTCATGTCGAAGCCGTATTCGCCGATGTAGTACTTGGTCATCCAGAGCGCCAGCGCCACGTAGCCGCCGAACACCACCGAGTAGTACTGGCAATAGCGCCACACGCGCGGGTCCTTCAGCATCGCCATCTGCTCGCGCAGCGAGGCGCCGCCGACCACCCGGTGCGACGGATCCGAGGCCGAGAACAGCCAGAACAGGATCGCCGTCACCAGCAGGGCCACCGCGTAGACCTGCGGCACGATCACCCAGGCGCCGCCGGCGGCGGCGATCAGCGCCGGCGCCACGAACTTGGTGATGGCCGAGCCCGAATTGCCGGCGCCGAACACGCCCATGGCCAGGCCCTGCTTGTTGCGTGGAAACCAGCGCGCCACATAGGGCGTGCCGACCGAGAACGAACCGCCGGTCAGGCCCACGAACAGCGCCAGCACCAGGAACTGCCAATACTCGGTGGCGTAGGACAGCAGCCAGATCGGCACCACCGCCAGCAGCATCAGCACGAAGAACACCGGACGGCCGCCGTAGCGGTCGGTCCAGATGCCCAGCGGCACCCGCACCAGGGAGCCGGTCAGCACCGGCATGGCGGCCAGCAGGCCGAATTCGGTCTCGGACAGGCCGAGCTGTGTCTTGATGGGAATGCCCAGCACCGCGAAGATCATCCATACCGCGAAACAGATGGTGAAGGCGAAGGTGCTGGATACCAGGACCCGCATGGGCGCGCTGGCCGAGGGGTGGGTTGATGCCATGGTGGTTCTCGCTTTTTTTGCACACGGAATACGACAGCCCCAAGCCTAGGCATCCTCGCCCCCCGCCACCATTCGCCGGCCGACCAAATCCCCCCTGCCGATGTGACTAGTCACCCCGGAAAAGCCGCCGCGTTTGCGCGCGATCAAGCGCGCGCGGTGGGCGACATCCGCCGGACGGCGTTAATATGTATTTCAAATACACATTAAAGGTCGGTACGCCGGCCGCCCCGTGCAAAGGCCCCCAATGTCCACCCTGCTCACCCTGGAAGAACCCGCCGCCGACGGCGCCGCGCGGCCGAACTGGCGCGCCTTCACCGAAATGGGCTTCCGCCCGTTGTATCTGGCCGGCTGTTCCTGGGCGCTGGCGTCCGTGCTGCTGTGGGTGTTCGCGCCGGCCCGGCTGGCCGGCGTGCTGACCGCCATGCCCTGGCACGCGCACGAGATGCTGTGGGGCTTCGTGGCCACCATCGCGGTCGGCTTCCTGCTGACGGCGGGCGCCAACTGGACCGGCCGCAATCCGCTGCGCGGCGCGCCGCTGGCGGCGCTGTGCGCGGTCTGGCTGGTGGCGCGCGGCGCCTACCTGGCGCCCGGCATGACGGCGTTCACCCTCGCGGCCGCGGCCGACCTGCTGTTCTTCCTGTGGGCCGCCGCCGCGCTGGCGCGCGCCGTCTGGATCACGCGCAACCGCCGCAACTACGGCGTGCCCCTGCTGCTGCTGGCACTGGCCGCGGCGCATGCGCTGTACCTGCGCGCCGCCCTGGCCGGCGATTACGTGGCGCTGATGCGCTACTTCAACACCGGCCTCCTGGCCATGGCGGTGCTGACGCTGCTGATCGCGCGCCGCGTGCTGCCGTTCTTCGCCAAGCGCGCCGTGCAGGGCCTGGAGATTCCGCCCCACACCCGCAGCGGCCATTGGCAACTGGGCGCCGGCGTGATGGCGATTGCCTGCCTGCTGGCCGGCGCGCCGCGCGCCGCCGCGCTGCTGCTCGCGGTCACCGGCGTCCTGGCGCTGGCGCAGTGGCTGGCCTGGAAGCCCTGGGCCGCGCGCCGCGTGCCGCTGCTGTGGATCCTGTACGTGGGTTATCTGGGCCTGGGCATCGGCCTGCTGGCGGGCGCGGCGCAACTGGCCGGCTACGTGGCGCGGCCAGCCTGGCCGGCGCACGTCATCGGCGTGGCCGGTTTCTCGGTGCTGATCATCGGCATGGCCACGCGCACGGCGATGGGCCACCTGGGCCGGCCGCTGCGCGCCGACCGCAGCATGGTGCTGAGCTACGCCCTGGTGATCCTGGCGGCGCTGCTGCGCCTGGCCGCCCTGCTGCCAACCGGCGCCGCGGCGGGGCTGCTGCACGCCTCGGCCTGCGCCTGGGCGCTGGGGTTCGGCCTGTATCTGTGGCGCTTCTTCCCGTGGATGATCCGGCCGCGCGCGGACGCCGCGGCCAAGCCGGCCGCGCCGCTGATGAAGATCGTGCCCGCCGGGCCGCGCCGGGCGCCCTGAGATCCGGGCGGCCCCGGCCTCAGCCGCGCGCTTCGCGCCGGCGGCTCGCTTCCAGCTGCTTCTTCATGGCCTTGAGCCAGGCCTTGAGCTGCTGCATGTCGACGAACTGCGACAGCTCGAACTCCAGCTCGCCGATGTAGTCCTGCACATCGGCGATTTCCGCCTCCAGGTCTTCCATCAGGTCGGCCGGGTCGATCGGCTGCTCCGGATCGAAGCGGTATTCGGCCTTGAAGTCGCGCTCGAACACGGCCAGCTCGCGGTTCAGCGCGGCCAGTTGTTCCCGCAGCACCGGAATGGCCAGCGCGAGCGTGTCCTGGGGCACGCCGTCCAGGCCATCCGGCCCCAGCGCCAGCAAGGCCTCGGCCTGCGCCAGCGCGTCGGGCGCGAACGTCGCCGCGGTGGCGGGCGCGTCTGCCTGGGCCTGCTCGGAGGCGGCCATCTCGGCCATCTCGGCCGCCTCGGCCTCGCGTTCCTCGGCCACTTCGGCGTCGATGTCGGAATCGCTGTGCTTGCGGTAGACCGCCTTCAGGCGCTCGACGTCGCATTCGGCCGGCGTGCCATCCAGCAGGATCGAGAACAGCGTTTCCTGCCCCAATTGCGCGGCGATCTCGGACACCAGCTGGCGTTCCGCCTTGGTCAGCTCCTTCTGCTTGGCGGCATGGTCGAAGCAGAACACCAGCCTGGCCTTGAGCTCGATCTCGGTGACCTCCAGCGGCGCCAGCACCTCGGCATGCTTGCCCTGGTACTCGCGCGCCACGGTTTGCCACAGCTGCAACGCGGCGCGGTCGGTGCGCAGCGCGTCGATCAGCGCGGCGGCGGAGGTATTTTCTTGCATGGATGAAACCCTATGAGCGGCCCGGCGTGCGCCGGGGCGGAAACTGGCTGGAAAACCGTATTATCCCCGTTCACAGCCCTTCGCCCCAGGCGCTGGCCAAACCCCGTAGCGCCGCCGCCGGGTCGGCCGCCCTGGCCTGCTGGTCGCGCAGGCGGCAGATCTCCGGATCGCGCTCGAACAGGCCGCGCGCATGGACGCGGGCCAGCTCGGTCAAGCCGGCGGTCTTGGGCTGGCGGATCGCGGTGAAGGCGCCCAGCGCCGCCTCCAGGTCGCGTGGCCCGGCCGCCAGGCATTGGCCCAGATGCCAGGCATCCTCCAGCGCCTGGCAGGCGCCCTGGCCCGAGGTCGGCAATGGCGCATGCGCGGCATCGCCCACCAGCAGCACATTGTCCCGGTGCCAGACCGCCGGCGTGTCCAGGTCATGCACGGCGATCAGGCGCACGGCGTCGGCGGGCGTCGCCTGGATGATGCGCGCGACCGGCGCGGCCCAATCGGCGAAAAGGCCGGCGACCTCCGCGCGCGGATCCGCCCCCTGCCCGGCGGCGGACAGCGGCCGGACCTGGGCCCCCGCCCAATAGACCAGATCCGGCCGCACCGCGACGCAGCCGAAACGCTCGCCGACGCCCCAATAGTCCTGGATGGCGATGTCATCGGCCAGGCCCGGCGCCGACGCGACACCGATCCAGTTCACGAACCCTTGGTACACCGGCGTGTTGTCACCCGTGACGAACCGACGCGCCACCGAGTCCATCCGGCCATCCGCGCCGATGAGCAGGTCCGGCCGGATGGCGACGCCATTGCCGAACCGTGCGGTGGCGCGGCCATCATCGCCCGGCTCGATCGCCACGGCGCAGTGGTCATACTCGACCGTGATGCCGGCGCGCGCCGTGTGCGCCAGCAGCGCGGCCAGCAGGTCGCGGCGCAGGATCGTATGGGTCGGGTAACCCATCAGGCGATCCAGCGCGGTGATGTCGAGTCCCCCCAGGGCATTGCCCGCGGGGTCGTAACGGCGCATCGCCACCGGCTTTCCCCCCAGCGCCGCGATGTCCGGCAGCAGGCCGAGCCGGTCGAGCACGAACCCCGCATTGGGCCATAGCGTCACGCCGCCCCCCATGGCGGCCGGCGCGGCGCCGCGTTCGTAGACCCGCGGCCGATGCCCCGACCGATGCAGGGCGAGCGCCACGCTCAGGCCGGCAATCCCGCCGCCCAGTATTCCGATGTCCATGCTGAATTCCTGTTCAAATTCCGCGTGCCGGCCCGACGCCGCACACAGGATCCGCATCGTAGATTCCGCCGGATGCGAGAACTAGTATGGAAAAATGGGTTCCTTTCATATCTCAAACGGGATAATCATGGGCCAGGCCCTGGATCTGAACAGCGTTCGCGTCTATGCGGCGGTCGTGGATGAACAGAGTTTCGCGGGCGCGGCGCGGCGTCTGGCCATGCCCTCATCGAACGTCAGCCGCCATGTCGCGGGACTGGAGCGGCGGCTGGGCGTGAGGCTGCTGGAACGCAGCACCCGCCACCTGCGCATGACCGAAGCCGGCCAACTGCTGTACCAGCGGGCCAAGCCGCTGCTTGATAGCCTGGCCGCCACGGAAGAGGAACTGGGCGCCGTCCGCCAGGCGCTGCGCGGGCCGCTGCGCCTGTGCATGCCCGGCGAAGCGCCACGGCTGCTGGCGCCGATCCTGGCGGAATTCTGCGACCGTCATCCCGGCATCGACCTGGCCTGCGACACCCGCCTCGACGGCATCGACGCCCTGCGCGAGGATGTCGATCTGTCGATCGTGTTCCATCGCGGCCGCCAGGACGACAGCAGCCTCATCACCCGTGAACTGGCCATCCTGCCCAGCATCGTCGTCGCCGCGCCGGCGCTGCTGGCCCGCGTCGGCGCCCCGCGCCAGGCGCGCCAGCTCAAAGCGCTGCCCTGCATCACCACCCTGAGCGCGCTCAAGGGCATGCCGTGGCAATTCGTGGACGCGGCCGGTGACATCGTCAAGGTGCCAGTGCGCAGCCGCTACCGCGTCAACAGCGGCGAACTGGCGCTGGTGGGCGCGCGCCAGGGCATCGGCTTCGCGATCCTGGCGGCCGCCTCATGCCAGGAAGACCTGGCCACCGGCCGCCTGCGCGAAGTGCCGCTGGACCTGCAACCCGCGCCGCTGCAATTGCTGGGCGTCTACAGTCACCGCCAGTCGGTCAGCGCGCGGGCCCGGGCGTTGCTGGATCTGATCCAGCAACGCCTGGCCGAGGTCGGCCTGGGCCCGGCCGCCGCGCCTGCGCCGCAAGCATAGGGGTCCCTGACCCGCCCGGGTTCAGCCCATGGCCGGCTCGGCGCCGGGGATCAGCGGGATCTCGCACTTGAGCAGCACCGCCCGGACCTTGTGCAGTTCGGCCGCATGGTCATGCAGGAAGGTCCGCAGCACCGCTTCGCGGTCGATCAGCTCGATGCATTGCGGGTGCTTCATGTGGGTGACCTCCGGGTGATGATGGCTCAGGCGCTCGCCCGCCAGGTAGCCGGACTGGATGGGGTGCAGCACCGCCTGCTGGATGCCGGCGCGGCGCGCGGCGTTGATCAGGTGGTGGGCGAGCGCGGGCGCGCTAAGCCGGTGCCAGAAGCGCGTGGCCCGGGCCCGGGCCGAAATGGGAAAGTACAGGCGCAGCGCGGTCAGGTCGGTCGTCATCGGGTCAGGTCCTCGGGTCATTGTTCAGGGGTGCGCGCCACGGACTGCTGGCGCAGCCGCTTGCGGTACGCGCCCAGTTCCGACAGCCGCAGTTCCCCGGGCAGCGCGCGGTGCTTGGCGTGTCCCACGCGCTGCGCGTGGTAGATGCCGCTGTGTCCCGAGAACAAATAGGCCGCGATGCAGGCGATGGCGGCGAACGGCGCGATGTCCGGCCCGAACAGCTCGATCGCCATGACGATGGTGGCGATGGGCGTGTTGGCGGCGCCGGCGAACACGGCGACAAAGCCCAGCCCGGCCAGCATCGAGAACGGCAATTGCAGCAGCGGCGCCAGCGCGTTGCCGAGCGTGGCGCCGATGTAGAACAGCGGCGTCACCTCGCCGCCCTTGAAGCCGCTGCCCAGCGAGGCCACGGTGAACAGCAGCTTGCCGGCGAAGTCCCACGGCGCCGCCGGCTGCTGGAACGCCTGCACGATCGAGGGGATGCCCAGGCCGATGTAGCGATAGCCGTCGGTGGCCCACACCGCCGCCGCGATCACCGCTCCGCCCGCCAGGGGCCGCAGCGGCGCGTAGGCGATATGCCGCTTCATGAAAGCGCCGATGGCGTGCGCGCTGTTGGCGAAGACCATGCCGATCAGGCCGAACAGGATGCCCGCCACCACCACGCTCAGCACGCTCACCAGGCCCAGCGGCGCGACCTGCGACACCGCATAATGGGTGTGGTGGATGCCCAGGGCCTGGCCCACCTGGTCCGCCGCGATCGCCGCGACCACGCAGGGAAAAAGCGCGTCATAGCGCATGCGGCCGATCGCCAGCACCTCCAGCCCGAAGATGGCGCCGGCCAGGGGCGTGCCGAACACCGAGGAAAAGCCCGCCGCGATGCCCGCCATCAGCACGATCCGCCGATCCTCCGGGCGCAGCCGCAGCAGATGCGTCAGCTGGTCGGCCAGCGCCCCGCCCATCTGCACCGCAGTGCCTTCGCGGCCGACGGACGCGCCGAACAGGTGCGAGATCACCGTGCCCCCCAGCACCATCGGCACCATGCGCAGGGGAATGACTTTCTTGGGATCGTGGATCTCGTCGATGATGAGGTTGTTGCCCGCTTCCACCGGACGCCCCAGGCGCAGATAGCACCAGCCGACGAAAAAGCCCGCGAGGGGCAGCAGCCAGATGAGCGCCGGATGCGCCAGGCGGGTGGCGGTCGCCCAATCCAGGGCGTGCAGGAAAAGCGCCGAGGCGGCGCCCGCCAGGCAGGCGACGATGAAGGCGATGACGAGCCATTTGCCGATGTACGGCAGCAGTTCCAACTGTTCCAGGCGGGAGGGGCGAGACATGGTGTTCCGGGTCCGAGGATAAAAACTCCCCTGAATCCACCAGGCTGCGGGATGCGTCGGGCACGGGCAAGAAAACCGCGGACGCAAAAAATGCCTACAGCCCCGGCGGTGCCAGGGATCTGTAGGCATCATCAGCCGCGCAAGGCGCGCGGCGGTTGGTGGAGGAATGCCATCTCCGACGAACGGACGAATGCTAGCAGCCCGCCAACGGCGAGGCAAGCGCGTCGCGATGCGCCCGCCGCGCGGCAGGCCGGCCGCGCCGCAACCTGACAGAAAACTGATTCCAAAACGCTAATAATTATTATTCAGATAGAATCCGTCCTGTCCCCAACTTTCCGTCCCCGGCAGTACCAAGATGTCCCTGCCCCCTTCCGTGGGCGCCGCCTCCTCGCGCCAGCGCCTGGTGCTGGCCGCTCTCCTGGCCGTGGCCGCGCTGGCCGCGTGGGCGCTGTGGCGCTACGCCCTGCAAGGCCCCGCGCCCGCCGCCATTCCCAATTACGGCCAGCAACCGGTTCCCGTCGGCATCGCCGCCGCGCGCAGCGGCCCGCTGCCGCGCGACCTGCACGCGCTGGGCACGGTCACGCCGCTGGCGCAGGTGGTGCTGCGCAGCCAGGTCGACGGCCAGTTGCAACGCCTGCACTACACCGAAGGCCAGGCGGTGAGCCGCGGCCAACTGCTGGCCGAGATCGACCCGCGCCCCTACCAGACCGCGCTGGCGGCGGCCGAAGGCGAACTGGCGCGCGTCGAGGCGCTGCTCGGCAATGCCGAGATCGACCTGCGCCGCTACCGGCAGCTGGCGCGCCAGGAAGCGGTGGCGGGCCAGCAGCTGGACACCGCCGATGCCCAGGCGCGCAGCTACGCCGCGCAGCGCCAGCGCCTGGCGGCCGGCGTCGCCGACGCCCGCCGCCTGCTGGCGCAGACCCGCATCCAGGCGCCGCACGACGGCCGCATCGGCTTTCGGCGCGTGGACGCCGGCAACCACGTGCGCGCCGCCGACGCCAATGGCCTGGCCACCCTGGTGCAGACGCGCCCGATCTCGGCGCTGTTCTCGATTTCGGAGACCCATCTGGACCTGCTGCGCCAGGCCCAGGCGCAGGCCGGCGACGCCGCCCTGCAGGTGCAGGCCTGGGACGCCGACGAACGCCGCCTGATCGCGCTCGGCACGCTGCAGGCGCTGGACAACCAAATCCACGCCGCCAGCGGCACGGTCAAGCTGCGCGCCCTGTTCGAGAATGCCGACGAGGCGCTGTTCCCGAACCAGTTCGTCAATATCCGGCTGGCGCTGGCGCGGCAGGAAGACGTGCTGTCGATTCCCACGGCGGCGGTGCAGTACGGCGCCGACGGCGCCTTCGTCTTCGTCATCGATGACGACCAGCGCGCCACCCGGCGCGACCTGACGCTGGGCCGCGCCAACGCCGGCCGGGTCGAAGTCCGCTCGGGCCTGGCCGCGGCCGAGCGCGTGGTGGTCGAAGGCGTGGACCGCCTGCATGACGGCCGCGACGTGCTGATCGTGGAAACCCAATGAGCCTGTCACGTCCCTTCATCCTGCGGCCGGTCGCCACCTCGTTCCTGATGCTGGCGCTGCTGCTGTCGGGCATCCTCGCCTGGCGCATGCTGCCGGTGGCGGCGCTGCCGCAGGTCGACTACCCCATCATCCAGGTCACCACGCCCTATCCGGGCGCCAGCCCCGACGTCACCGCGCGCGCCGTGACCGCGCCGCTGGAGCGCCGCTTCGGCCAGATCCCGGGGCTCAAGCAGATGTCGTCCTCCAGCGGCAGCGGCATCTCGGTGATCACGCTGCAGTTCTCGCTCGACGTCTCGCTGGGCGTGGCCGAACAGGAGGTGCAGGCCGCCATCAGCGCCAGCGGCTCGCTGCTGCCGTCCGACCTGCCGACGCCGCCGGTGTACCGCAAGGTCAACCCGGCCGACGTGCCGATCCTGACGCTGGCCGTGACCTCGGATTCGCTGCCGCTGCCGCAGGTCTACGACCTGGTCGACACCCGCATGACGCAACGCCTGGCGCAACTGTCGGGCGTGGGCATGGTGAGCCTGGCCGGCGGCCAGCGGCCCGCGGTGCGGGTGCAGGCCAACCCGATGGCGCTGGCCGCGCGCGGGCTGCAACTGACCGACCTGCGCGAGGCCATCGCCAAGGCCAACTCCAACCAGCCCAAGGGCAGCTTCGACGGCCCGGTGCGCTCGGTCATCATGGACGCCAACGACCAGCTGCAAAGCGCGCAGGAATACCGCGACCTGATCGTGGCCTGGCGCAATGGCGCGCCGGTGCGCCTGGGCGACGTCGCCACGGTCGAGGACGGCGCCGAGGACCGTTACCTGGCCGCCTGGGTCGACCGCCAGCCGGCGGTGCTGGTGAACATCCAGCGCCAGCCCGGCGCCAACGTCATCGCGGTGGCCGACCAGGTCAAGGCGCTGCTGCCGCAGCTGACCGCCAGCCTGCCGGCGGCGGTGCAGGTGCGGGTGCTGACCGACCGCACCGAAAGCATCCGCGCCTCCGTGCGCGGCGTGCAATGGGAGCTGGCCTTCGCCGTCGGGCTGGTGGTGCTGGTGACCTTCCTGTTCCTGCGCAACCTGCCGGCCACGCTGATCCCCAGCCTGGCGGTGCCGCTGTCCCTGATCGGCACGTTCGGCGTGATGCATCTGGCGGGCTTCTCCACCAACAACCTGACGCTGATGGCGCTGACCATCGGCGCCGGCTTCGTGGTCGACGACGCCATCGTCATGCTGGAGAACATCGCCCGCTACCGCGAACAGGGCCACAGCCCGATGGCGGCCGCGCTCAAGGGCGCCGGGCAGATCGGCTTCACGCTGGTGTCGCTGACGCTGTCGCTGATCGCCGTGCTGATCCCGCTGCTGTTCATGGAAGACGTGGTCGGCCGGCTGTTCCGCGAATTCGCCATCACGCTGGCGGTGGCCATCCTGATCTCGCTGGCGGTGTCGCTGACGCTGACGCCCATGATGTGCGCGCGCCTGCTGCCGCCGCACGCCGAGCGCCCGCCCGGCCTGCTCGACCGCCTGCAGGCGCGCTACGCCGGCTGGCTCGACATCACGCTGCGCCACCAGCGCCTGACGCTGCTGGCGATGCTGGCCACCGTCGTGCTGACCGGCCTGCTGTACCTGGCGGTGCCCAAGGGCTTCTTCCCGGTGCAGGACGGCGGCGTGCTGCAAGGCGTGACCCAGTCGGCGCAAAGCACCTCGTTCGAGGCCATGTCGCGGCGCCAGCAGGCGCTGGCGCAACGCCTGTTGGAAGACCCCGACGTCGCCAGCCTGTCGTCCTTCATCGGCATCGACGGCATGAACGCCACCCTCAACACCGGCCGCCTGCTGGTCAACCTCAAGCCCTGGAGCGAGCGCGGCGCGCCGCTGGCCGACATCATGGCGCGGCTGGACGCCCGCGCCCGCCAGGTGCAGGGCATCTCGCTGTTCCTGCAACCGGTGCAGGAGCTGAACATCGAGGATCGCGTCAGCCGCGGCCAGTACCAGTTCACCCTGACCTCGCCCGACAGCGCGCTGCTGGCGCGCTGGAGCCACGCCCTGACCCAGCGCCTGGCCGCCGCGCCGCAGCTGGCCGACGTCTCGTCGGACCTGCAGGACGGCGGCCGCCAGGCCTACCTGGAGGTCTCGCGCGACGCCGCCGCGCGGCTGGGCCTGACCATGGACGACGTGACCCAGGCGCTCTACAGCGCCTTCGGCCAGCGCCAGGTCGCCACCCTGTTCACGCAGTCCAACCAGTACCGCGTGGTGCTGGAGGTGGACCGGCGCCTGGCCGCCAGCCCCGAGGCGCTGGAGCGCATCCACCTGAAAACCGCGGACGGCCAGCCGATTCCGCTGGCGGCGCTGGCCACGGTCAGCGAGCGCGCCGTGCCGCTGGCGGTCAACCACCTGTCGCAGTTCCCCGCCGTCAATTTCTCGTTCAACCTGCCGCCGGACGGCTCGCTGGGCGCGGCCATCGCCGCCATCGAGGCGGCGCGCCAGGACATCGCCATGCCGCCGAGCGTCGAGCTGCGCCTGCAGGGCGCAGCGTCCGCCTTCCAGGCCTCGCTGTCCAACACCCTGTGGCTGATGCTGGCGGCCGTGGTCACCATGTACCTGGTGCTGGGCATGCTGTATGAAAGCGCGATCCATCCGGTCACCATCCTCTCGACCCTGCCGTCGGCCACGGTGGGCGCGCTGCTGGCGCTGCTGCTGACCGGCCGGCCGCTGGACCTGATCGCCGTCATCGGCATCATCCTGCTGATCGGGCTGGTCAAGAAGAACGGCATCATGATGGTCGACTTCGCGCTCGAAGCCGAACGCAGCCGCGGCTTGGCGCCGCGCGAGGCGATCCGCGAAGCGGCGCTGCTGCGGCTGCGGCCGATCCTGATGACCACGCTGGCGGCGCTGTTCGGCGCCCTGCCGCTGATGCTGGCCACCGGCTCCGGCGCCGAGCTGCGCCAGCCGCTGGGCTGGGTGATGGTGGGCGGCCTGCTGGTCAGCCAGGTGCTGACGCTGTTCACCACGCCCGCCGTCTACCTGTTCTTCCACCAGCTGGGCGCGGGCCGCCGCAAGACCGCGCCCGCCGCCGCGGACCGGCCGGCGCCATGATCCGCGCGCTGCTGCACCGGCCCGTCGCCTGCATCTTCCTGGCGCTGGCCCTGACGCTGCTGGGCGCGGTGGCCTGGCGCCTGCTGCCGGTGGCGCCCCTGCCGCAGGTGGACTTTCCCACCATCGAAGTGCGGGCCAATCTGCCCGGCGCCAGCCCCGAAAGCATGGCCAGCACCGTGGCCGCGCCGCTGGAACGCGCGCTGGGCGGCATCGCCGGCGTCAGCGCCATGAGCTCCTCCAGCAACCAGGGCGCCACCCGCGTGCTGCTGCAGTTCGCGCTGGACCGCGACATCAACGCGGCCGCGCGCGACGTGCAGGCCGCCATCAACGCCGCCCGCGCCGAGCTGCCGTCCGGCATGCCCGGCAACCCCACCTACCGCAAGGTCAACCCGTCGCAGGCGCCCATCATGGCGCTGGCGCTCAGCTCGCCGACGCGGCCCGCCGGCCGGCTCTACGACCTGGGCGCCACGGTGCTGGCGCAGAAACTCTCGCAGATCGTCGGCGTCGGCGAAGTGACGCTGGGCGGCAGCTCGCTGCCGGCGGTGCGGGTGCAGGTTAACCCCAACGCGCTGGCGCACTATGGCATGGCGCTCGACGACCTGCGCCAGTCCATCGCCAACGCCGCCCCCATGGGACCGCAGGGCCAGCTCGACTCGGCCGACCAGCGCTGGGAGGTCGGCACGCCCGGCCAGCCGCGCACGGCCGACGACTACAACGGCCTGATCGTGCGCCACCAGGACGGCGCCACCATCCGGCTGGCGCAGATCGCGCGCGTCAGCGACTCGGTCGAGAACCGCTACAGCAGCGGCTTTCACAACCACGACCCGGCGGTGGTGCTGACCATCAGCCGCCAGCCGGGCGCCAACATCATCGAGACCATCGCCGCCATCAACCAGGCCCTGCCCGGCCTGCGCGCGCTGATGCCCGCCGACGTCGACCTGACCGTGGTGCTGGACCGCTCGCCCGGCATCCACGCCACGCTGCGCGAGGCCCACGTGACGCTGGGGCTGGCGGTCGGGCTGGTGATCCTGGTGGTATGGCTGTTCCTGGGCAGCGCCCGCGCCGCCGCCATTCCCAGCGTGGCGATCCCCGTGTGCCTGATCGCCACCTTCGCCGTCATGTACCTGTGGGGCTTCTCGCTCAACAACCTGTCGCTGATGGCGCTGATCGTCGCCGCGGGCCTGGTGGTGGACGACGCCATCGTGGTGCTGGAGAACATCTCGCGCCACCTCGAGCGCGGCCTGGGTCCGCGCCAGGCGGCCCTGCGCGGCGTGCGCGAGGTCGGCTTCACGCTGGTGGCGATGACGCTGGCGCTGTCGGTGGTGTTCGTGTCGATCCTGTTCATGGGCGGGCTGGTGGAACGGCTGTTCCGCGAGTTCTCGATCACGCTGGTGGCGGCCATCCTGATCTCGCTGGTGGTGTCGGTCGCCATCATTCCCAGCCTGTGCGCGCGCTGGCTGCGCCCGCCCGCCGAGGCCAACCCGCGGCCCTCGCGGCTGCGCGCCGCATTCGCCCGCGCCCACCAGTGGTACGGCGCGTCGCTGGCGCGGGTGCTGGGCCACGCCCGCCTGACCCTGCTGCTGCTGGCCGCGGTGGTGGCGCTGAACGCCTACCTGTACGCGCAGGCGCCCAAGGGTTTCTTGCCGCAGCAGGACACCGGCCAGTTGATGGGCTTCGTGCGCGGCGACGACGGCTTCTCGTTCCAGGTGATGCAGCCCAAGATCGACGTCTACCGCCAGCTGGTGCTCAAGCATCCGGCGGTGCAGGACGTGATCGGCTACAACGGCGGCAGCCTGGGCATCAGCAATTCGCTGTTCCTGATCCGCCTGAAGCCCGTGGCCGAGCGGCGCGAATCCTCGGCCCAGGTGATCGACTGGCTGCGCGCCAACGCGCCGCCGGTGCCGGGCGGCATGTTCTTCCTGAACGTCGACCAGGACCTGCGCATGCCGGGCGGCTTCGGCAATTCCGGCGATCACGAACTGGCCATCATGGCCAGCGACGTGCCGGCGCTGCGGCAATGGTCGCGCAAGATCTCGCGCGCGATGCGCGACATTCCCGAGCTGCGCGACGTCGACGCGGTGGGCGACGCCGCCACCCAGCAGGTGGTCATCAACATCGACCGCGCCGCCGCCCAGCGCCTGGGCGTGGACATGCGCACCATCGCCAGCGTGCTCAGCAATTCCTTCAGCCAGCGTCAGGTGGCGACGCTGTACGACCCCATGAACCAATATCGCGTGGTGCTGGAAGTGGACCCGCGCTACACCGAGGACCCCGAGGTGCTGGAACGGGTGCAGGTGGTGGCGGCCGACGGCAGCCGCGTGCCGCTGTCGACCTTCGCCACCTACGAGCACGGCCTGGTCAATGACCGCGTGTTCCACGACGGCCTGTTCGCCGCCGTCGGTGTCGGCTTCTCGCTGGCCGAGGGCGTCTCGCTGCAGCAGGGACTGGCCGCCATCGACGCCGCCATGGCGCGGCTGATGGTGCCGGCCCACATCCAGACGCGGCTGGGCGGCGACGCCCGCAGCTTCCAGCAGAGCCTGCAGGACCAGCCCTGGCTGATCCTGGGCGTGCTGGTGGCGATCTACCTGGTGCTGGGCATCCTGTACGAAAGCCCGCTGCATCCGCTGACCATCCTGTCGACCCTGCCCTCGGCCGGCGTCGGCGCGCTGCTGGCGCTGCGGCTGGCCAATATCGAATTCAGCCTGATCGCGCTGCTCGGCCTGTTCCTGCTGGTGGGGGTGGTGATGAAGAACGCCATCCTGATGATCGACTTCGCGCTCGGCCTGGAACGGCGCGAGGGCCTGACGCCGGAGCAGGCCATCCACCGCGCCGCCATGCTGCGCCTGCGTCCCATCGTCATGACCAACCTGGCCGGCCTGCTGGGCGCGCTGCCGCTGGTGCTGGGCATGGGCGAAGGCTCGGAACTGCGCCGGCCGCTGGGCGTGACCATCGTCGGCGGGCTGATGATCAGCCAGTTCCTGACGCTGTACACCACGCCGATCGTGTACCTGGCGCTGGAGCGGCTGCGGCTGAAGGTGGCCGGGCGGCGCGCCTGACCCGCCCGTCCGCATCGCGCCTGCGGCGCCTCAATCCGCCGCGCGCGCCAGTTCCGGGGCGCGCGGCGCCTCGCCCAGGCGTTCGGCCAGCAGCGCCAGGAAGGCCCGCGCCAGCGGCGGCAGGTGGGCGCCGCGCAAGGTCACGACCTGGATGCTGCGCTGGCGCATTTCGGGATTGCTGAACGGCACCGCCACCAGGCCGGCGCTGTCGAGCAGGCCGATCACCGTCAGGTAGCCCGTCAACGCCACGATCTGGCTGCCCGGCAGCATCGGCAGAAAGGCCGCCGAGTGGTTGGACACGTAGGCCGGCTCGATGTGCACGCCGGCATTGGCGCAGGCCGTGTCGAACAGGTCGCGCACCGTCGTGCCCGGATCCCCCAGCGACAGCGGCGCCTGCGCCAGGTCGCGCACGCCGACGCTGCGGCGCGCGGCCAGCGGATGATGCCGGCACATGATGGCGTAGACCGGCGCGCGGCACAGCAGCTCGGTCTTGAGGCGCTCGTCGGGCGCCACCGTGTAGCGCAGCGCCAGCTGCGACAGGCCCTCCAGGATCAGACGGTTGACCTCCTCCGGCCGCTCCACCAGCAGATGAAAGCGCGCCTCCGGATGCAGGCGCTTGAAATCGGCCATGCACTGCGGCAGGAAGCGATGCGCGAAACCCTCGGTACAGGCCAGCCGCACGGTCACGTCGCCCAGCGCGCTGCGCTGGCGGATGCCGGTGGCGATGCGCTCGGCCTCCAGCGCGGCGGCGCTGGCGTAGGCGGCCAACTGGCGCCCGGCCTCGCTCAGCGCCATGCCGCGCGCCTGGCGCTCGAACAGCGCGACGCCCAGCTCGTCCTCCAGCTTGGCGATCTGGCGGCTGACCGCCGACGCCGCCACGTGCTGCGCGGCCGCCGCGCCGGCGACCGAGCCGCAGCGCGCGACCTCCAGGAAATACCTCAAACCGAGCGAAATCACGACACTCTCCCCCCGGGCCATTCCAAGCGTCCCGGAACGACCGCGCAAACCATTGCCAAAATAGCAACGATCAAATGCGAATTATCTAATTGTGGCATGTGAACAAGCGTAATAACTTTGTGCCTTCTTCGCCTCCGAGACCGCTGTGATCCGCGAACAAGCCATTCTTCACGCCACCAACGCCTACGACGACGGCACCCTGCAGGCCGAGCTGGCCCGCCGCGTGGCCTACCCGACCGAGAGCGAGGAGCCGGGCCAGGCGCCCAGCCAGCACGCCTATCTGAACGACGAACTGGCGCCGCAACTGCGGGCGCTGGGCTTCACCTGTCAGGTGCATCCGAACCCGGCCGGCGTGGACCTGCCGATCCTGGTGGCGCGGCGCATCGAGGACGCCGCGCTGCCGACGGTGCTGCTGTACGGCCACGGCGACGTGGTGCGCGGCAACGCGGCCAAATGGGACGCCGGCCGCGATCCCTGGCGCCTGCGGGTCGAGGGCGACCGCTGGTACGGCCGCGGCACCGCCGACAACAAGGGTCAGCACACCATCAACCTGGCGGCGCTGCGCGAAGTCCTGCGGGCGCGCGACGGCAGGCTGGGATTCAACGCCACCTGGCTGATCGAGACCGGCGAGGAAGCCGGCTCGCCGGGCCTGGCGGCGTTCTGCGAGGCGCAGCGCGAGAGCCTGGCCGCCGACGTCTTCATCGCCAGCGACGGCCCGCGCCTGGCGGCCGCCCGCCCCACCCTGTTCATGGGCTCGCGCGGCGCGGTCAATTTCGAACTGTCGCTGCGCGCCCGCGACCGCGGCTATCACTCGGGCAACTGGGGCGGCCTGCTGGCCAACCCCGCCATCATCCTGTCGCACGCCATCGCCACGCTGGTGGACGCGCGCGGCCGCATCCAGGTGCCGGGCCTGCGCCCGCCGCCCATCCCGGCCCCGGTGGCCGCCGCGCTGGCCGACCTGGAGGTCGGCGGCGGTCCCGACGATCCCGCGATCGACAGCGACTGGGGCGAACCGGGGCTGTCGCCCGCGGAACAGGTGTTCGGCTGGAACAGCCTGGACGTGCTGACCTTCGGCGCCGGCGATCCGGCCAAGCCGGTCAACGCCATTCCGCCGGCCGCCTCGGCCTGGTGCCAGCTGCGCTTCGTGGTCGGCACCGACTGGAAGGCGCTGGAACGCCACGTGCGCGCCCACCTCGACGAGGCCGGCTTCGGCGACGTGCAGGTGCGCGTCGGCATGCAGGCCGGCGCCACCCGGCTGTCGCCCGACAACCCGTGGGTGCGCTGGGCCGCCGCCTCGATCGAGCGCAGCACGGGGCTGCGGCCGGCCCTGCTGCCCAACCTGGGCGGCTCGCTGCCCAACGACATCTTCGCCGACCTGCTCGGCCTGCCCACGCTGTGGGTGCCGCATTCCTACCCCGCCTGCGCCCAGCACGCGCCCAACGAGCATCTGCTGGGCAGCGTGGCGCGCGAGGGCCTGGCCATCATGGCCGGCCTGTTCTGCGACCTGGGCGACCAGGGCGCCGCGCTGCGCCTGGCCGCCCGCAACACCGTTACCATTGCCCAACCCTGACCGGACCCGACCATGATCGCCAGAATCCGCGCCGCCGCGCTGGCCTGCCTTTCGGCCCTTGCCCTGCAAGCCACCGTGGGCGCGCCCGCCGCCCATGCCGCCTACCCCGAACAGGCCATCAAACTGGTGGTGCCGTTCACGCCCGGCGGCGCCACCGACGCCGTGGCCCGGCTGCTGGCCAACCGGCTGTCGGGCAAGCTGGGCCAGGCCGTGATCGTCGAGAACCGGCCCGGCGCCTCGACCGTCATCGGCGCCAACGCCGTGGCGCAGGCCCAGCCCGACGGCTACACGCTGATGCTGTCGGGCAGCACCACCTACACCGTGCTGCCGGCGCTCAAGCGCGACCTGCCCTACGATCCGCGCGGCAGCTTCGAGCACATCGCCATCGTGGCGCTGGCGCCGGTGCTGCTGCTGGTGCAGAACAGCCTGCCGGCCGAGACCGCGCAGCAGGCGGCCGACCTGGCCCGCCGCCAGACCGCCAGCGGCGGCCTGATGTACGGCACCTTCGGCCCGGGATCGGCGCCGCACCTGGTGGGTGAAATGTTCGCCGAGGCCGCCGGCGCCAAGATGACGCCGGTGCCCTACAAGGGCAGCGCGCAGTTCATCACCGCCCTGATCGGCGGCGAGATCGCGCTGGGCGTGGACACGGTGTCGTCGGCCGCGCCGCAGGTCAAGGCCGGCAAGGTGCGCGCGCTGGCCGTCACCGGCGAACACCGCGTGCCGCAGTTGCCGGACGTGCCGACCTTCATTGAAAGCGGCCTGCCGGGCGTGTCGATGGTGGGCTGGTACGGGCTGGTGGCGCCGGCCCGCACGCCCGCGCCGGTGCTGCGGAAGCTGAACGACGCGGTCGCGGACATCATGCGCGATCCGCAGGTGCAGCGCGCCGTCAACGACCTGGCGCTCGAGCCGGTCTACCTGGACGGCCCGGCCTTCAAGGCGCGGATGGAACAGGAATTGCAGACCTTCGGCGAAGTCGGCCGGCGCGCCGACATCAAGCTGGATTGAGCCGCCCGCCACTGCCAGCGGGCCCTGTCGCGGGCCTCGCCGGCGCGCGGGCTTCGGAATGGTCCTATTCCGACCCCATTTCGACTAGAATCAGAACCATTCTCAATAAAAGACACCGGTCCGCGGCCGGGTCGAAAAATAACGAGGCGCGTTCTGAAACCCACGTTCCGTTTGTCCATGGCCTGGCTCCACACCTGGGTCGGCCTGTGGTTTTCCTGGCTGCTGTTCGCCGTCTTCCTGACGGGCACCCTGGCGGTATTCGCCGAACCCATCACCCATTGGATGACGCCCGAGCACCACGCGGCCGAGGCCGAGGCGGCGGCGCGCGAGCCCGTCAAGGTGGATCGCGCGCGCCGGCTCGACCTGGCGGTGCAGTACATGGCGCAGCATCACCCCGGCGCCGGCATGTGGGAGATCTGGCCGGTCGACCGCTTTCACGACAACGGCCTGGTGGCGTACTGGTTCGATCGCGACGGCCAATACGCCGACGCCGAACTGGATCCCGAGACGGGCCAGGAACTGCCAGAGGAAGCGCATCACGCGCAAGGCCGCGCCACGTTCGGCGGCAACCATTTCGTCGACTTCCACTACAACCTGCATGCCCAGCCGCTGGGCGTGTGGATCGTGGCCTTCGCGGCCATGGCGATGCTGGTGGCGATGGTGTCGGGCGTGGTGACGCACAAGCGCATCTTCAAGGACTTCTTCACCTTCCGCGCAAAGAAAGGCCAGCGCTCGTGGCTGGACGCGCACAACGCCACGGCGGTGCTGACCCTGCCGTTCCAGTTCATGATCGCCTACACCGGCATCGTGATCTCGGCCCTGACGCTGATGCCCGCGCCGATCGCCGCGGCCTATGGCAGCGGCGCCGAGGCCGCCCGCCAGTATCTTGCCGAACTCTCCCGCGAAGACCGGCCGACGCCGACCGGCGCCGCGCTGGCCGTGCCGGCGCTGGAACCGCTGGTGGCCCGCGCCGAACAATTGATCGGGCAGACCGCGCGCGCCATCGTCATCAACAATCCGGAAGACGGCTCGATGCGCATCGCGGTCTATGGCTGGAACGAGACGGCGGACCAGCAGGTCCACATCAGCAGCACCAGCGGCATGGCCGAATTCTCCGGCGCCAGCGGCGAACTGCTGCGCCTGCGCGCGCCCGGCGGCGTCGAAGGCGGCGCCGCGCCGCTGACGCGCCAGGTGATGGCCGACCTGCACATGGTCAAGTTCGGCGGGCTTGCCGTGAAATGGCTGTATTTCCTGTGCGGCCTGGCCGGCGCCGCCATGATGGGCACCGGCGCGGTGCTGTTCATGGTCAAGCGCCGCAACAAGATGGGCCACGAATTCGGCGCCGCCACCGCGCGCGTCTACCGCCTGATCGAGGGCCTGAACGTGGCCGCGCTGGCCGGCCTGGCGATCGCCTGCGTCGGCTATCTGTGGGCCAACCGCCTGCTGCCGGTGGCGCTGCCGCAGCGCGCCGGCTGGGAGCTGCGCGCGTTCTTCATCATCTGGGCGCTGACGCTGGCCCACGCCTGGCTATGCACGCCGCGGCGCGCGTGGATCGGGCAATTGGCCGCGCTGTCGGCGCTGTGCCTGCTGCTGCCGCTGCTGTCGCTGGCGACGATCGGCGACCATCCGCTGGCGCAGATCGCGCGCGGCGACTGGGAAAGCGCCGGCGTCGAACTGACGGCCGTGGCCACCGGTCTGGCGGCCGGCTGGGCCGCGCTACGATTGCGGAAGAAGCCGCTGTCGGCGCCGCCGCCGCGCAACGCCCGACCGCCCCAGGAAGCCACGGCATGAATCTGAACGACGCATACGGCATCGCCATGGCGCTGCTGCTGACCTATTCGGGCATGGCCTGCCTGAGCCTGGCGATGCCGCGCCACTACGACCAGGTCTGGGGCCGCGATCCCTCCGCCAACCACACCCGCGTGCTGCGCGCCGCCGGCATCCTGCTGTTGCTGCTGGCGCTGCTGCCCTGCGTCGGCCTGTGGGGCAACACCGTGGGCGTGGTGGCCTGGCTGGGCTGGCTGTCGGCCGGCGCGCTGCTGTGGGTCGGCATGCTGTCGTGGTCGCCGCGCCCGGCGATGCGCACCGCCGCGCTCGCGGTGGTGATCTCGATCGCCGGGGTCGGCTTCGGCTTCTAGGGCCGCATTGCGCCCGCCCCGGCCCGGCCGGGGCCGTTTGACCGGCATCAAGCCGGCCTGACAAACGCCTCGGCGGCCCGGTTTTTGACACCATAGGTGGTGGTAGAGTTTTCCTACCCCACAACATATGGTGTCAGCAATGCAACTCCAACACATCCTCAAGCGCGACGGCCGGGTCGTCGCATTCGACCGCGACAAGATCGCGGCGGCACTCGCCGCCGCCGGCCGCAGCACCGGAGAACTGGACGCCGACGTCGCGCAGGGACTGGCCAGCGCGGTGATCGCGGCGCTGGCCGCCGAGGGCAACGTCTGCCCCGGCGTGGAGACCATCCAGAACCAGGTCGAGGAAACGCTGGTCAAGGCCGGCTACTGGCGCACCGCCCGCGCCTACATCGTCTACCGCGAGCAGCACGCCCGCCTGCGCGCGCTGCGCCACACCCTGGTGGACGTGGAAAGCGCCATGGAGGAATACCTGGAACAGCGCGACTGGCGCGTCAACGCCAACGCCAACCAGGGCTACAGCCTGGGCGGCCTGATCCTGAACGTGGCCGGCAAGGTCACCGCCAACTACTGGCTGTCCAACGTCTTCACGCCCGAGGCCGGCCAGGCCCACCGCGACGGCGACATCCACATCCACGACCTCGACATGCTCAGCGGCTATTGCGCCGGCTGGTCGCTGCGCCAGCTGCTGACCGAGGGCTTCAACGGCATCCCCGGCAAGATCGAGGCCACGCCGCCGCGCCACATGTCGGCGGCCATCGGCCAGATCGTCAACTTCCTGGGCACGCTGCAGAACGAATGGGCCGGCGCCCAGGCCTTCAGCTCGTTCGACACCTACATGGCGCCCTTCATCCGCCGCGACGCGATGACCTACGCCGAGGTCAAGCAGTGCATGCAGGAGCTGATCTACAACCTGAACGTGCCGAGCCGCTGGGGCACGCAGACGCCGTTCACCAACCTGACCTTCGACTGGACCTGCCCGGCCGACCTGAAGGAGCAGATCCCCTACGTCGGCGGCGAGGAAATGCCGTTCGCCTATGGCGACCTGCAGGCCGAGATGGACATGATCAACCGCGCCTACATCGAGGTGATGATGGCCGGCGACGCCAAGGGGCGCGTGTTCACCTTCCCGATTCCCACCTACAACATCACGCCCGACTTCGACTGGGACCACCCCAACACCGAGCGCCTGTTCGAGATGACCGCGCGCTACGGCCTGCCGTACTTCCAGAACTTCCTCAATTCCGACCTGGAGCCGCACATGGTGCGCTCCATGTGCTGCCGCCTGCAGCTGGACCTGCGCGAGCTGCTCAAGCGCGGCAACGGCCTGTTCGGCTCGGCCGAGCAGACCGGTTCGGTGGGCGTGGTGACGGTCAACTGCGCGCGGCTGGGCCATACCTGCCGCGGCGACGAGGCCGCGCTGATGGCGCGCCTGGACCTGCTGCTGGGCCTGGGCCGCGACGTGCTGGAGACCAAGCGCAAGGTGGTGCAGCGCTACATCGACCAGGGCCTGTA
The DNA here is from genome assembly GCF_001299375.1 of Achromobacter sp. 2789STDY5608621. Classification (NCBI taxonomy): domain Bacteria; kingdom Pseudomonadati; phylum Pseudomonadota; class Betaproteobacteria; order Burkholderiales; family Alcaligenaceae; genus Achromobacter; species Achromobacter sp. 2789STDY5608621. The sequence goes on from NZ_CYTU01000019.1 coordinate 50,368, forward strand.
TCCGTACACCCGGCGCTACCTCGGCACGCTGCGCAACCACTTCAGCACGCTGGGCGTGAACGGCATCAACGAGATGATCCGCAACTTCAGCGACGGCGCCGACGACGTCACCACGCCGGCCGGCCACGCGCTGGCGGTGCGGCTGCTGGACCGGGTGCGGGCGCGCATGACCGAGTTCCAGGAGGAGACCGGCCACCTCTACAACCTGGAGGCCACGCCGGCCGAAGGCACCACCTATCGCTTCGCCCGCGAGGACCGCAAGCGCTATCCCGGCATCCTGCAAGCCGGCACCGAGGCCCAGCCCTACTACACCAACTCCAGCCAGCTGCCGGTGGGCCACACCGACGATCCGTTCGAGGCGCTGGCCCTGCAGGAAGCGCTGCAGGGCAAGTACACCGGCGGCACCGTGCTGCACCTGTACATGAACGAGGCCGTGTCGTCGGCCAGCGCCTGCAAGGAACTGGTGCGGCGCGCGCTGTCGAATTTCCGGCTGCCGTACATCACCGTCACGCCGACGTTCTCGATCTGCCCGAACCACGGCTATCTGGCCGGGCACCACGAGTTCTGCCCCAAGTGCGACGCCGAACTGCTGGCGAAGCAGGCTTCGTGCTGCGCGCCGGCCTGACCGCGCCGGCCATCGAGTTTTTCCCCGGGCGATCCCCGCCCGGCCCTTTCCCCAGGAGCCATCATGCAAACCGTGATCACCCCGCAAGCCATCGCCCCGCAGGCCGTCCATCTGGACGACAGCCAGCGCGTGCGCTGCGAAGTCTGGACCCGCGTCATGGGCTATCACCGCCCCGTGT
>NZ_CYTU01000019.1:51487-62490 GCF_001299375.1 Achromobacter sp. 2789STDY5608621
ACGCGCAACGCGCGCTACGACTGGCGCGACGTGCGCGCCTTCCTCGACAACCGCCAGGGCCTGCTGGACGGCGTGGTGTTCTCGGGCGGCGAACCGCTGAGCGAGCCGCGCCTGCCGTCGATGATCCGCGAGGCGCGGCGCATGGGATACCGCATCGGCCTGCACACCGCCGGCATCTATCCGCTGCGGCTGGCCGACGTGCTGCGCTACCTGGACTGGGTCGGCCTGGACATCAAGGCCGACGCGCAGGGCTATGACGACATCACCGGCCGCCGCGATTCGCACCGTCCGGCGCAGGCCTGCCTGACGCAGTTGCTGACCGCCGGCGTGGATTTCGAATGCCGCATCACCTGGCATCCCGACTGGCTCGACGAGACCCGGCTGCTGGGCCTAGCGCGCGAACTGGCGCGGCGCGGCGTCAAACGCTTCGCGGTGCAAGGCGCGCGCAGCTGCCCCAGCACCCCGCCGGCGCGGCTGCTGGGCACCCAGGCGCAGGCCCTGCTGCGCGGCTGGTTCGAGGAATTCGCCTACCGCTGAGCGCTGGCGCGGCCCAGGCGCGCCGCCAGCGCGGCGTGAAAGCGCGGCGACGCCACCGCGCCCACATTGCAGCGCGACCAGGGCGAGGCCGCCGTCGGGTCGACGCTGAACACGCGGCCCGGCGCCATGATGACCTTCTCCGGCATCAGGTCCTCGGCCAGCGCCAGCGAATTGTCGATGCTGGGAAACGCCGCCCACAGATAGAGCGAACTGGTGGGCCGCGTGTAGACCGCGGCGCCCAGCGAATCCAGCACCCGCAGCGCGTCGCCGGTGGCCGCTTCCAGCCGCTGGCGCAGGCGCACCAGGTGGCGCTCGTAGTGGCCGTCGCGCAGCATCACGTCGACCATGCGCTCGCAGTATTCCGAACTGCTGACGTGCACCAGCGCCTTAAGGTCCGCCAGATCGCTGGCCAGGCCCGCGCCGCAGGCGATGAAGCCGACCCGCAGCGCCGCCGAGAACGATTTCGAGAAACTGCCGATGTAGACCGTGCGTTCCAGCTGGTCCAGCGCCGACAGCCGCACCGCCGAGGTCGGCTTGAAGTCGGCCAGCGGGTCGTTCTCCACCACGATCAGGTTGTAGCGCTCTGACAGCTGCAGCAGCTTGTAGGCCTTGGCCGGCGAAATGTCCGAACCGGTCGGATTGTGGGCCAGCGACTGGGTGAAAAAGAGGCGCGGCTTCTCGCGCTGCAGCAACGCCTCCAGCGCGACCAGGTCCGGGCCGTCCGACAGGCGCGGCACGCCCAGCATGCGCACGCCGGCCAGCTTGAGCTTGCCGAACAGCGGGTAATAGCCGGGATCGTCCACCAGCGCCGCCGCGCCCGGCGGCAGGAAGTAGCGGATCACCAGGTCCATGGCCTCGTTGGCGCCGTGCGTCAGCACCAGCTGCGACGGCGCCGCGCTGATGCCGACGTCGCCCAGCTTGCGCACCAGGCTCTCGCGCAGCGGCGCGTAGCCAAAGCGGCTGCCATAGCGGAACAGCGTGCCCAGGCCGGTGCGCACCACCTTCTGGTGATAGCGGTCCATGCGCATGTCGGCCAGCCATTCCACCGGCGGGAAGCCGTCGCCGGCGGCGATGGCGTCGGGCTGGGTCTTGAGCTGTTCGCGCATCAGCCAGACGATGTCCATGGCGCGGCTCAACTGGCCCGGTTCTTCATCGGCGGCGCGCTGCGCCGGCCCGGTGTCGAGCACGTAGAAGCCCGAGCCGCGGCGCGGCTCCACCAGCCCGCGCGCGACCAGCATCTCGAACGCCACCACCACGGTGTTCTTGGCGTAGCGATGCAATTGCGCCAGCTCGCGCAGCGAGGGCAATTTATCGCCCGGGCGGTAGACGCCCTCGGCGATCTGGCGCCCGATCAGGCGCGCCAGGCTTTCGGCGATGGGCGCGGCGCGCGGGGCGCGGCCCAGGGAGTTGTCGGCGTCCACGGCGTGGTTTCCAGCGGGGAAAAGTCGAAAATTGGTGCAGTGCGATGGTACTGTTCGTCCAAACTGTACCTCTGAATGCCGGTACAGTTTACCTAGAATCTGGCCACCCAATTCTTAGATTTTCCGATGGAGACACATGCCATGGTGGCCGATTCACGCCTGCCCAACTTCCGCGCCCTCACCCCCGCCCAACGCCTCGCCGCCATCGCCGACGCGGCCGGCCTGACGCCCGAGGAACGCCAGCAACTGGCCGAGCCGGGCGCGCTCGGCCTGGACCGCGCCGACGGCATGATCGAGAACGTCATCGGCGCCTTCGAGCTGCCGCTGGGCGTGGCCGGCAACTTCCAGGTCAATGGCCGCGACGTGCTGGTGCCGATGGCGGTGGAAGAACCGTCGGTGGTGGCGGCGGCCTCGTTCATGGCCAAGCTGGCGCGCGAGAACGGCGGCTTCGAGACCTCCAGCACCCGGCCGCTGATGCGCGCCCAGGTGCAGGTGCTGGGCCTGACCGATCCGCACGGCGCGCGCGTCGCCCTGCTGCGCGAACGCGAGCGCATCGTCAAGCTGGCCAACAGCCGCGACCAGGTGCTGATCGGCCTGGGCGGCGGCTGCCAGGACATCGAGGCGCACGTGTTCGCCGACACGCCGCGCGGCCCGATGCTGGTGCTGCACCTGATCGTCGACGTGCGCGACGCCATGGGCGCCAACACCGTCAACACCATGGCCGAGGCCGTGGCGCCGCTGGTCGAGGAGATCACCGGCGGCACGGTGCGGCTGCGCATCCTGTCGAACCTGGCCGACCTGCGCCTGTCGCGGGCCCGCGTGCGCCTGACGCCGCAGACCCTCGACACCAGGGACCGCAGCGGCGCCGAGATCATCGAGGGCGTGCTGGACGCCTACGTGTTCGCCGCCACCGACCCGTACCGCGCCGCCACCCACAACAAGGGCATCATGAACGGCATCGACCCGGTCATCGTCGCCACCGGCAACGACTGGCGCGCGGTCGAGGCCGGCGCCCATGCCTACGCCTGCCGCGACGGCCGCTACACCTCGCTGACCCATTGGGAAAAGGACGCCAGCGGCGCCCTGGTCGGCACGCTGGAAATGCCGATGCCGGTGGGCCTGGTCGGCGGCGCCACCAAGACCCATCCGCTGGCGCGGCTGGCGCTCAAGATCATGGCGGTGCGCTCGGCCCAGGAGCTGGGCGAGATCGCCGTGGCCGTGGGCCTGGCGCAGAACCTGGGCGCGCTGCGGGCGCTGGCCACCGAGGGCATCCAGCGCGGCCACATGGCGCTGCACGCGCGCAACATCGCGCTGACCGTGGGCGCGGTGGGCGCCGAGATCGACCAGCTGGCCCGCCGCATGGCCGAGGAAAAGGACGTGCGCGCCGACCGCGCGCTGGCGCTGCTGGAGGAACTGCGGAAACCGGCCTGACGGCGCGGCACGGCCGGCGCACGCACGCCGGCCGCACAAGAACAGAGGCGGCGCCGGGAACCTCCCGCGCCGCCCGTCCATCAAGGAGACAGACATGGAAAGAGACAGCAAGGCGTCCGCCGGACGCCTGGCCGAAGTATGGAACGACACGGTCGACCTGCGCCACCTGGCGTGGGCCATCGCCATCGGCATCGTCATCAGCGTGGCCGGCTTCTACGCCGCCAGCGGCTGGCTGCGCGACAAGGTCGCCTCGCCCGAGCTGGCGCACGCCTACGCCATGCTGGCCGGCCTGGGCGGCTGCGTGCTGGCGGGCGTGATCTGCGCCCGCCTGTTCCCGCCCAAGCGCGAAGTGGTCGAGCACAGCGCCTCGCACGATCCGGCCTGGCGCGCCGAGGTGCTGGCCGAACTGGCCGCGCAACCGGGCGGCCTGGGCACGCTGGCGGACCTGCCGCCGGCGGTGGTCAAGGAACTGAAGGAACTGGACCTGTACGAGCTGTTCGCCGCGCCCGCCGCGGCGCAGGCGCCGCAGGCCCAGCCGCGCAACGTGCGTGAAGAGGTGCCGGCATGAGCGATCCCGTGTTGCTTGAACAGATCATGGTGGCCGCCGGCATGGGCCTCCTGGGCGCGGTGGTGTTCGCCGCCATCGGCCTGGTGTCCGGCACCGACGAGACCACCACGCTGGCGCCGCTGACGCTGCTGGTGGTGCTGCTGGGCGTGCCGCCCGCCGGCGTCTTCACCTTCTTCCTGGCCGGCGCGGTGGCCAAGCACATGACGCACGCGGTGCCGACGGCGCTGCTGGGCATCCCCGGCGACACGCTGGCCACGCCGCTGCTGCAGGACGCCAACATGCTGCGCAAGCTGGGCGTGCCGCACATCGCGCTGCGCAAGATGGTGTCGGGCGCCATCGTCGCCGCCTTCGTGGCGGTGCCGCTGGCGGTGCTGTTCGCCGTGCTGCTGGCGCCGTTCGGCGGCGCCATCACCAAGTCGGCGCCGTGGATCTTCCTGGCCGCGGCGGTGCTGATCGCCTACTTCTCGGCCGGCCGCTGGGCCGCGGTGGCGCTGCTGGTGCCGTTCGTGGTGGTGATCGTGGCGCTGCAGAGCCTGACCGCCAAGTATGGCGTCAAGCTCAGCATCAGCTACTTCCTGGGCATCGCCATCGGCCCGCTGATCGCGGACCTGTTCACCGTGATCGCGCCGCAGGGCCGCGCGAAAATGATGCGCGACAAGGTGCGCACGTTCTCGCTGGCGCCGGACGTCAAGGGCTGGTCGGGCTACTTCCCCAACCCGCTCAAGGTGATGGACCGCATCCAGACCCGCTGGACCCTGGCCACCGCCACCATCTCCAGCGCCACCTTCGTGTTCAGCCCGGTGGCGATGACGGTGGTGCTGGGCGAACTGGTGGGCTCGCGCGTCAAGCATGCCTATCACCGCCTGACCACGGTGCTGAGCGCGCGCAACGGCGTCACCGAGGCGACCTACATCGCCGAGGCCCTGATCCCGCTGATCGCCTTCGGCCTGCCGCTCAGCCCGGTGGCCGCCGGCCCGGCCGCGCCGCTGTTCAACGCGCCGCCGCGCTTCACGGTCGACGCGGCCAGCGGTGAAACGCACAACCTGCACAACCTGCTGAACCACTGGGAGTTCCTGGGCTACGGCATGCTGGCGGTGCTGCTGGCGGCGATCGTGTCGTATCCGTTCGCCATGAACTTCGCGCGCCGCGCCGCGCTGTTCGTGTCGCGCAAGGTCAGCCACGAGGCCATCATCGCCACCTTCGTCGGCCTGATCATCGTGATCAGCGTGTGGGAAGGCCAGTTCCTGGGCCTGCTGGTGATCCTGACCATGGGCCTGTTCGGCGGCCTGCTGTCGCGCCTGTTCGGCTTCAACACCGGCGTGCAGTTCATGGGTTACTACACTGCCGTGCTGACGGTGCCGGCGCTGGTCAAGCTGGTGGCATAAAAGGAAGCGCCAGCGAAAAGGGGCGGAGCCGGCGTGCTCCGCCCCTTTTTTTCTTTCGCGGCGGCCGCGGCCAGGCGCAGCGCCTTCATCTCCCCTGCTTTCCCCCGCCCGCTTGATTCCGCGCAAGGCGGCGCGTCATGCCTTGCTCTAGCCTCGGAGCCACTGTTCCCAATAAAGGCTCTCATTTCATGACGTGGTTCAAATCCCTCACTCTCGCCGGACGCGAATTGCTGCCCATCGTCCAGGGCGGCATGGGCGTCGGCGTTTCCGCCCATCGCCTGGCCGGCGCGGTCGCCAGCCAGAACGCGGTCGGCACCATCGCCAGTGTGGACTTGCGCCATCACCATCCCGACCTGATCGAGCAGACCGAGGACTGCCGCGACCGTGAACAGATCGACAGCGCCAACCGCGTCGCCCTGGACCGCGAAGTGCGCGCCGCGCTCGACACCGCGCAGGGCCGCGGCGTGGTCGCGGTGAACGTCATGAAGGCGGTGCGCGACCATCCCGCCCTGGTGCGCCAGGCCTGCGAAAGCGGCGCCCAGGCCATCGTCATGGGCGCCGGCCTGCCGCTGGACCTGCCCGACATGACCGCCGACTACCCCAACGTCGCCCTGGTCCCCATCCTGTCGGAAGCGCGCGGCGTGGCCGCCGTGCTGAAGAAGTGGATGAAGAAAGGCCGCATGGCCGACGCCGTGGTCATCGAACACCCTGGCTACGCCGGCGGCCACCTGGGCGCCGCGCGCCTGGACGACATCCACGACGAGCGTTTCGACTTCAAGCGCGTGCTGGCCGAATGCCGCCAGCTGTTCCAGGACCTGCAACTGGGCCGCGACGCCCCGCGCCTGATCGTGGCCGGCGGCGTCGGCAGCCATGAACAGGTGCGCCATTGGCTCGGCAACGGCGCCGACGGCGTGCAGGTGGGCACGGCCTTCGCCGTGACCCAGGAAGGCGACGCGCACGAGAACTTCAAGCGCGTGCTGATGGAAGCCGACCCCGACAAGCTGGCCGAATTCACCAGCGTGGCCGGCCTGCCGGCGCGCGCCGTGCCGACGCCGTGGCTGACCCGCTACCTGCGCCAGGAAAAGACCCTGCAGGACAGCACCCGCTGCGACGCGCGCCGTTGCAGCCAGCGCATGGACTGCCTGACGCAATGCGGCCTGCGCGACGGCATCGCGCGCTTCGGCCAGTTCTGCATCGACCTGAAGCTGGCCGCCGCCATGCGCGGCGAAGTCAGCCGCGGCCTGTTCTTCCGCGGCGCATCGAAGCTGCCGTTCGGCGACGCCATGCGCAGCGTGCGCGAGCTGATGGACTATCTGCTGAACGGGCGGATGCCGACGGCGGCCTGATCCCGCCCTGGCCCCGCGTCCGGCGCGGGCGGCAGCAAACCGCCTACGGCGCCGCCGGCAGGTCGAATTCGAACACCGCGCCCGGCTCGGGCCGCTGCACCAGACGGATATCGCTGTGGTGCAGCTGCAGGATGCGGTGCACGATCACCAGCCCCAGGCCGCCGCCATCGCGCGGGCCGTTGGCCAGCACCGAGGCGCGGGTGAACAGGCCCGCCCGCAACGCCTCGGGAATGCCGGCGCCGTTGTCGCTGACCCGCACCTGCACGCCGCCGCGCGCCTGCTCCAGGCTCAGCTCGATGCGGCCGCCCGGCGCGCTGTGGCGGATGGCGTTGTCCAGCAGGTTGGTCAGCACCCGCTCGATCATGCCCAGGTCGGCGCGCACCGGCGGCAGTTCCTGGTCAATCGCCGTGGTCAGCCGCTGCTGGCGCGCCTCGGCGGCCAGCTCGAATTTCTGGATCACGTCCTGCGCCAGTTCGGGCAGCGAGAAGGTCTCCGGCTCCAGCCGCACCAGCCCGGATTCCAGCCGCGCCAGCTCGAACAATTCCTGCGCCAGCCGGCCGACCTTGCGGCTCTGCGCCAGCGCGATGTCCAGATAGCGGCGGCGCTCGGCCGCGTCCAGCGTTTCGTCCTTGAGCCGCAGCGTTTCCAGATAGCCGTGCAGCGAGGTCAGCGGCGTGCGCAGGTCGTGCGAGATGTTCGCCACCAGGTCGCGCCGCTGTTGATCCTGGCGCGTCAGCTCGCGCCATTGCTCGGAGATGCGCCGGCCCATCTGCACGAAGCTGCGGCGCAGCAGCGAGATCTCGTCGCCGCTGGCGTCGGTGGCGTCGACCGGCTTTTCCAGCGCCGCCAGCGCGCGGCCGTCGTCGTCGCCGAAGGCCCGCACCGCGCGCGTCAGCCCGCGCAGCGGCCGCGTGATCAGGCCGAACGCCGCCAGGCCCGCCACCAGGCCCAGCAGGGCCACCAGCGCGATCGACCACAAGGTGGTGCGCAGCACCGCGCTGCGCGACGCCGCCATGGCCAGCGCGTCGTGCGCCTCGCCCTGCAGCACCACGTAGACGTAACCTTCGTCGCGCCCGGCCACCCGCACCGGCGCGGCCGAGAACACCTTGGCGGTATCCAGGTGGCGCGGATCGTCGCCCTCGATCGGCAGCGCCCCGCCCGCCAGGAAGCGGCGCACCGGCGCCAGGTCGACCCGCTCGCGCTTGATCTGGCCGGGCGAGGCGGCGTCGCCGACGATGCGGCCGTCGTTGTCCAGCAGATAGACCTCGACCGCCGGATTCACCATCATCAGCATCGAGAACAGCGAGCGCACCGCGTCCGGCTTCCAGCCGTTGGCGTCCATCAGCTCGTTGGTGCCGGCGATGTGCTGCGCCAGGCCGCTGGACAGCCGCTGCACCACTTCCTGCTCGTAGCGCAGGTTGGCCGAGATCTGCAGCCAGGCCGAGGCGCCGCAGCAGGCCAGCAGCAGCATGGCGAACACGGCCGACAGGCGCTGGGTCAGGGTCAGGCGCTTCATGATGCGGACTCCGCCGGCGCGCCGGGTTCGGCCGCGAACTTGTAGCCGCGGCCCCAGACCGTCAGGATGCGCTGCGGATTGGACGGATCGGCCTCGATCTTGGTGCGCAGCCGGTTGATGTGGGTGTTGACCGTGTGCTCGTAGCCTTCGTGCTGGTAGCCCCAGACCTGGTTCAGCAGGTCGAGCCGCGAGAACACCTTGTCCGGGTTGCGGGCGAAGAAATGCAGCAGGTCGAACTCGCGCGGCGTCAGTTCCAGCCGGCGGTCGTCGACCGAGGCGGTGCGGGCGATCGGGTCGATGGCCACGCCGTGCTGGCGCAGGCTGCCGGCGTCGATGCGGGCGTTGCGCTCCAGCGCCTCGGTGCGGCGCAGCAGCGCCCGCACCCGCGCCACCAGCTCCAGCATCGAGAACGGCTTGGCCAGGTAGTCGTCGGCGCCCAGTTCCAGGCCGAGGATGCGGTGCACCTCGCTGGAGCGGGCGCTGGTGATGATGATGGGGGTGTAGCGCGTCATGGCGCGGGCGCGCTTGCAGATCTCCAGGCCGTCGATGCCGGGCAGCATCAGGTCCAGCACCAGGGCGTCCCAGCCGCCCTCTTCCAGCCGGCGCATGCCTTCGTTGCCGTCGGCCGCGTGCTCGACCGCATAGCCTTCGTCCCGCAGGTGCAGGCGCAGCAATTCGGCGATGTGGGCGTCGTCTTCGACGATCAGGACGCGGCGAGGCGTATCCATAGGGGCTCGGTCAGGGGTGGAAATCGGGGTAAGCCGACCGCCAGCGGCCGGCAACGCCGGGCGCGGGCGATCCGCCCCCGGCAGCGCTATTGTCGCCAATCCATGGCCGGCGAGTTATCACATTTATTTTAAGTTTGCGTGAGGACTTCGATATCGGCCCCGGGGAAGAATGGCTCCAACGACAACAACCGCCTCCCCGAGGAGCCCCGCCATGATGGCCACGCCCGCCACCCCAGACGCCCCCGCCGCCCCGGCGCCCGACAGCCGCGGCCCGGTCCATCCCGGCTGGCTGCGCATCGTGCATTGGCTCAATGCGCTGGCCGTGGTCATTATGGTGACCAGCGGCTGGCGCGTCTACAACGCCGCGCCGTTCTTCGACTTCACCTTTCCCAACGGCGCCACCCTGGGCGGCTGGCTCGGCGGCGCGCTGCAATGGCACTTCGCCGGCATGTGGCTGCTGCTGGTCAACGGCCTGCTCTACCTGGGGCTGAACCTGACCACCGGCCGCCTGTGGCGCAAGTTCTTCCCGGTCGGCCCGCGCGGCGTCGCCCGCGACCTGGCCGCCGCCCTGCGCGGCAAGCTGTCGCACGCCGACCCGCGCCACTACAACCAGGTGCAGCGGCTGGCCTACCTGTTCGTCATCGCCGACATCACGGTGCTGGTCCTGTCGGGCCTGGTGCTGTGGAAGTCGGTGCAGTTCGACACGCTGCGCACGCTGCTGGGCGGCTATGAATTCGCGCGCCGCATCCATTTCTTCGCCATGGCGCTGCTGGTGGCGTTCGTGGCGGTCCACCTGGTCATGGTGGCGCTGGTGCCGCGCAGCCTGATCGCCATGATCCGCGGCAAATAAGGAGCCTCACGTGAGCGCAAAACGACGCCTGTCGCTGCTGGGCCTGGACGGCCCCGCCATCCTGAAGGAAGCCGTGAAGATCCTGGACAAGCGGGTCGAGGCCCCCTCGCGCCGCGCCTTCCTGCGCAGCAGCCTGACGCTGGGCGGGCTGGCGATGCTGTCCGGCTGCACCCTGTCCGACGACGAAAACGTCGAAAAGGCGCTGACCGCGGTGTCGCGCTTCAACGACCGCGTGCAGGGCTGGATCTTCGACCCGAACAAGCTGGCCCCGACCTACCCGGAATCCATGATCACCCGCCCGTTCCCGTTCAATGCCTACTACGGCATCGACGAGGTGCGGCAGGTCGAGGAAGAGAGTTTCCGGCTGGAAGTCACCGGCATGGTGGCCGACAAGCGCCGCTGGCGGCTGGACGAGCTGCGCGCCATGGCGCAGATCGACCAGGTCACGCGCCACATCTGCGTCGAGGGCTGGAGCGCCATCGGCAAGTGGGGCGGCGTGCCGTTCTCGACCTTTCTGAAGCGCGTGGGCGCCGACCTGACCGCGAAATACGTGGGCTTCAAGTGCGCCGACGACTACTACACCAGCATCGACATGCCCACCGCATTGCACCCGCAGACGATCCTGGCGCTGACCTACGACGGCAAGACCCTGCCGCCGGAGTACGGCTTCCCGATGAAGCTGCGGATGCCCACCAAGCTTGGCTACAAGAACCCCAAGCACATCCAGGCGATTTTCGTCACCAACACCTACCCGGGCGGTTACTGGGAGGACCAGGGCTACAACTGGTTCGGCGGCAGCTAGGTGGCTTTTCCCCTTCCCACCACGACACACCAGAGGAACGCATCATGAAGACACTCACCACCGCCGCATTCTCGCTTTGCCTGGCCTTTGGCGCGGTCGCCGCGCACGCGGCCGACGACATGTCCAAGGACGGCATGTCGAAGGACGGCATGGCCAAGAGCAGCATGTCGAAGGATGGCATGTCCAAGGATGGCATGGCGAAAGACGGCATGGCCAAGGACGGCATGTCGAAGAACTCCATGTCCAAGGACGCCATGTCGCACGACGGCATGAAGAAGGACGGCATGGCCAAGGATGGCATGTCGAAGGACGGCATGTCGAAAGACGGCATGTCCAAGGGCGGCTCCATGAGCAAGGACAGCATGGGCAAGTAAGCCCGCCGTTCAACGGCCCGCTGGCGCCGCCCCGGCCGCGCCGCG
>NZ_CYTU01000019.1:62742-77983 GCF_001299375.1 Achromobacter sp. 2789STDY5608621
CGAACGGCCCTACACCAGCCCGCTCAACGACGAACACCGCGCCGGCACCTTCGCCTGCGCCGGCTGCGCCCAGAAGCTGTTCGCGTCGACCACCAAGTTCGACAGCGGCACCGGCTGGCCCAGCTTCTGGCAGCCGCTGGAACACGCCGTCGACACGCTGGAAGACCGCAGCTTCGGCATGACCCGCACCGCCGTCAATTGCAGCAATTGCGGCGGCCACCTGGGCCACGTCTTCGATGACGGCCCGCGCCCGACCGGACTGCGCTACTGCATGAACGGCGTGGCCATGAGTTTCACCCCGCAGGCCTGATTGCGGCCCGCGTATTTTTTTCCGAGGATTGCGCATCATGCCCCTTCGTCCCCTCTCCCGCGCCCGCCAGGCCGCGCTGGCCGCCGCCGGCGCCCTGTTCGCCCTCGGCACGGCCAGCGCCGCCGAGACCGCTTTCATCATTCCGCCGCCCGCGCTCGACGCGGCGGTCGGCGCGCCACAGGAAAAGGCCGTGATCGCCGGCGGCTGCTTCTGGGGCGTGCAGGCGGTGTTCCAGCACGTCAAGGGCGTCACCTCGGCGGTTTCCGGCTACGCCGGCGGCCAGGCCTCCACCGCCGACTACGACACCGTCAGCGGCGGCCGCAGCGGCCACGCCGAATCGGTGGAAATCACCTACGACCCCAGGCAGGTCAGCTATGGCCAGCTGCTGCAGATCTATTTCTCGGTGGCGCACGACCCGACCCAGCTCAACCGCCAGGGTCCGGACAGCGGCACGCAGTACCGCTCGACGGTGTTCCCGGCCAATGACGACCAGCGCAAGGTGGCCGAGGCCTACATCGCCCAACTGAACAAGTCCGGCGTCTACCCCAAGGCGCTGGCGACCACGGTCGAGCCGCTCAAGGGCTTCTACCCGGCCGAGGGCTATCACCAGGACTACCTGGTGCGGCACCCGTACAGCATGTACATCATGGTGAACGACGCGCCCAAGGTCGAGAACCTGGCCAAGACCTTCCCGGCGACGTATCGCGACAAGCCGGTGCTGGTGAATCCGTAGACAGCGGGTGAATCCGCAGGCGGCTGGCGGACAGGGCTGTCGTTGGAGGCCGTCGGCGGGGCTTGCCGCGCCGGCGGCCGCACCACGCGCGGCCGCCGTTGCCGTTGCACGCCATGCAGCCGAGGACGCGCTGTCGCGATGGCCGTAAAAACGCGCGTCTTGACGTTTTTCCTCGGCGCCTCGATAAGCAGGATAAATAATCAAAACCGCGCCGATTCTTAAAATCGAAAATCAGCATTTATCGTGCCTGACAGATAATATCGAATGTATCAATTCACGCCATATTGATAATATGGACCGTATCCAAAACCCCAATAAAAACAATTGGTTGGTATCCAAAATGCTGAAATCCGGCGCCCCGGATGGTATCTTTCAGGCAGTTTTTTAATTTGCAAAAAAGCGGGTATAAATTGCGTCCTTTTTCCACCGCCCACTCCAATCCATACAGGATATTTCAGCAAACGGAAACACGATTTCCGCTGGCGATTCTGCATGGCATCCGGACCGTGGGCCGAGACAAAAAGGACCCCAGTCTTGAAATACGGCACCCACAAGTGGCTGACGGCCACGGTCGCATTGAGTACCTCCTGCGGCGCCGCGATGGCCGCCGACCTGACGGTGGCGCCCGGCAACACGCAGGTGTTCGACGGCTCGGCCGCCTTCCCCGGCGGCGTTGACGTCAACGGCGGCACCCTGGTGGTCGGCGGCAACGGCGGCGGCGCCGGCGTCACCCTCACCGGCAACGTCAACGCGGCCGCCAACGGCACCGTCTCGGGCTTCGGCGCCATCAACGGCAACCTCAACGTAACGGGCGCGCGCGTCGCCCCCGGTTACCCCGTCGGCACGCCGACCGGCGTGTCCAACGGCAACCTCGTCGTGCGGGGCGACCTGTCGATGAACAACGCCGTGTTCGATTTCGAGACCGGCTACGCCGGCCTGCCCATCACGCAGCCCGGCACCGGCGACAACATCACGGTCGGCGGCAACGTCGCGCTGAACAACACGACCCTGAACGTGTCGGTCAACACCCTGGGCACCAACGCCGGCTACTACCGCATCCTGTCGTACGGCGGCACCCTGAGCGGCAACGGCCTGACGCTGGGCGCCGTCACCGGCGACTCGCAGCCCGCGGCGACCATCCAGTCGCTGACCGGCGACAAGCAGATCAACCTCATCCTCGGCCCGAGCACCACCAACCTGTGGAACGGCAACGGCGCGGCGTCCGCCACGCGCGCCGGCGGCGGCAACGGCACCTGGAGCGCCGCCAGCGGCAACTGGAACAGCCCCACCAACGCCACCGGCGCCCTGCCCGACGGCGGCTATGCCATCTTCACCGGCGCGGCCGGCACGGTCACCGTCGATGGCGTCGCCGGCCCGGTGCGCGTCTCGGGCATCCAGTTCGCCACCGACCGCTACACCGTGCAGGGCGCGCCCATCACCCTGGTCGGCAGCGGCGGCAACCCGCCGGCCCTGGTGGTCGGCGACGGCACCTACGCCTCGGGCCAATTCGTCGACACCATCCACAACTCGCTGCAGGGCACGCAGGGCTTCGTCAAGACCGGCCCGGGATCGCTGATCCTGACCGGCGACAGCAGCGGGCTGAGCGGCCCCATCCTGATCGCCGACGGCGCGCTGGAAATCGACGGCAAGTTGAACGGCCCGGTCGATATCGGCCGCGAAGTCGTGCTGGCCGGCGTCGGCCAGCTGGGCACCACCACGCTCTACCCCACCGCCGTGATCTCCCCGGGCAACGACGGCTCGCCCATCGGCACGCTGACGATCAACGGCAACCTGACCTTCGGCGCCGACACCGTCTATCGCGTGCACGCCGATCCGGCCAGCAGCGCCAGCGATCGCATCCACGTCACCGGCGTGGCCGTGCTGGACGGCACGGTGGCGCACGTCGGCCCCGCCGGCAACTACGCGCCGCGCACCACCTACAACATCCTGACGGCCGACGGCGGCATCCAGGGCCGCTTCACCGGCGCCTCCAGCGCCTACGCCTTCCTGACCCCCACGCTCAGCTACGACGCCAAGAACGCCTTCATGACGCTGACGCGCAACGACGTGCCGATCGGCAGCATTGGCGGCACCGGCAACGAAACCAGCGTCGGCGGCGCGCTGGACCAGGCAGATCCGCCCGCGAGCGGCAACGGCTCGGCCGCCAGCGGCAATGGCTCGACGACCGCCGGCAACGGCTCGTCCGTAGTCGGCAGCGGCAGCGCCGCGGCCGCCGGCACCGGCGCCCGCCAGGTGACGACGGCGGTGCTGACGATGACGCCCGACCAGGCCCGCTCGGCCCTGAAGCAGCTGTCCGGCGAGGCCTACGCCAGCACCGCCACCGTGCTGCAGAGCCAGGCCGACACCGTGCGCGCGCTGCCGCTCGACCACCTGCGCGGCAACCTCGACGCGCCGGCGCGCGCCGGCCAGCCGACGGCCCAGCTGGGCTCGCCGTCGGGCGATGCGCTGCCGCAAAGCGGCGCCTCGCCGGTCTGGGCGCAGGTCTTCGGCAACTGGAGCACCTTCGCCGGCGACGGCAACGCCTCGAGCGTCAACCAATCGTCCGGCGGCCTGTTCGTCGGCGGCGATGGCGCGGTCGGCGGCGGCTGGCGCCTGGGCGGCGCGGTCGGCTACACCGGCAGCCACAGCTCGCTCACCGATTCCGCCTCGCGCACCGACGTCGACAGCTACACCGCCTCGCTGTTCGGCGGCCGCAATTTCCAGGCCGGTCCGGGCCACATCCGCTTCATGGCCGGCGCCGCCTACACCTGGCACGACATCAACACCAAGCGCGACGTCGCGGCCGGCAGCCTGAACCAGCGCCTGGAGTCGTCCTACCGCGCCTCGTCGACGCAGCTGTTCAGCGAACTCGGCTACCACCTGCCGCTCAACGATGCCTACAGCATCGAACCTTATGCCGGCCTGGCCTGGAACCAGCTGCGCACGCGTGATTTCGAGGAATCGGGCGGATCGGCCGCCCTGCGCGGCAAGGGCCGCACCGACGGCGTGACCAGCAGCACGCTGGGCGTGCGCGGCGCCTGGCAGTTCGAGTCCAGCGGCGCGCCGGGCCGGCTGACCGCCTCGCTGGGCTGGCGCCACGCCATGGGCGACATCACGCCCAGCCAGCAACTGGCCTTCGACGGCGGCAGCACGTTCTCGGTGCGCGGCGTGCCGATCGCCAAGAACGCCGCGGTGGTCGGGCTGGGCGCTGAAATCGCGCTCGCCCGCAACACCACCGCCGGCGTCGCCTATGACGCGCAGTTCGGCGGCGGCAACCGCCAGCAGTCGGGCCTGCTCAAGCTGGCCGTGCGCTTCTAGGACAGCGCCGCAAGCACGCGGGCGTCGCGACCGCGGCGCCCGCCGCGCCGGGAACGCCCGCGCGCATTGCGCTACAGTGCGGGGGGCAGACGGAATCATCCGGGCATCCGGACCTCCGCCCTGCTCTCCCATGATCTCTTCGGCCTGGCGCGGCAACCGCGCCCGCGAGGCCGCGAACCCATGCACCCAGGAAAAGCACCGTAGTGAACGACACCCGCATGCCGGACGACGGCGACGCCGAATACCGCAAGGAACACCAAGCCACGCTGTGGCGCGATGATGGCTGGACCGCCCGCATCATCAAGAACGAAGACGACGACGGCTGGGCCGTCGAGATGACCCTGGACGGACAGGCCGAACCGGCCCTGGTGGGCCCATGGACCATGGGCCGCGACAAGAAGAACCCCAAGCCGCTCGACGCCCCCGCCTTCCACACCCTGGTCAAGACCGCCAACGAAGTCCTGCGCCGTCACGAGCAGCAATTGCACGCGACGCTGCACAAGAGCGTGAAGATCGACGCGGCCGCCGGCCGCCTGACCGTCAAGCTGGATATCGTTCCCGACGAAGACGAGCCCTATGCCGTGCTCAGCGCCTATGACGAATCCGGCGAACAGCTGGCCGAAATCCACGTGGCGCCCACCTACAAGCTGAGCGTGCAGCGGGCCTCGGAATGGGCCCGCGGCGGATTTGGGCGCGAGGGCTGACGCGCCGGCGGCCTGACCTTCGTCCCGCCATCACCCGTCCGCCCATCTCCCGGCCCCGATACAAGGGCCGGGAATGGCCGCAAACGCCGCTCAATGGCCCGTGCTGTCGCCCTGGCGGCTGGCCTCGAACAGGAACCAGGTGCGCCGCTCGGTCTCGTCGATCCAGTTCTCGATCAGGCTGGAGCTGGCGATGTCGCGATGCTCGTCGGTGACGTTGTGGGCTTCGCGCAGCGAGGCCGCCAGGGTCTTGTTGTCTTCGCGCAGCTCGGCCAGCATGTCCAGCGGCTGGACGTAATCGGCATCGTTGTCGGCGATGCGCTGCGAGCGCGAGATATGCCCGATCGACCGCAACGTGGTGCCGCCGATCTTGCGGATGCGTTCGGCGATGGGATCGGTCATGGCGAACAGCTGGTCGCCCTGCTCGTCCAGCAGCAGGTGGTAATCGCGAAAGTGCGGACCGCTGACGTGCCAGTGGAAATTCTTGGTCTTCAGGTACAGCGCGAACACATCGGCCAACACCTGGTTCAACACCGCGGAAATATCGCGGGTGGCGGCGGCGGCCAGATCGGTGGGGGTCGCCAGCGGGCGCTTGCGCAGCGTCTTCGCCGCCTTGGTGGTCTTCTCATTCAGTTTCTTGGCCATGAATCGCAGCTCCTGGAAATGATTCGGAAAACACGCGCGGCGCGATCGTTCACACCGCGACTTTCCAGGGTAATGCCGTGGGCGCGCTTTGGCAAAGGCCGCGCGCGGCTGGCGCCAGGCTGAATGCCACCGCCCCGACGGGCGTGACGCCGGCACTAGTCCGGCAGAACCTCGAACACCCTGCCCTGGCCGGAGAACAGCGCCACGCAAGCCTGGATGCGATCCGCGATCGAGCCCTGCGGCAGTGGCTGCGCCAGTCCCAGCGCCATCTGCCGCAGCGGTTCGGCGATGGTCATGGCCAGCAGCAGGCCGGCCGTGGCGCGCGGTTCCTTGATACGGATCAAGCCGCGCGCGGCGAGTTTCTCGAACCACCCGGCCAGCAGCGCGGTGCCGCGCTCGATGCCGTTTTCCTGGTAGACGGCCAGCAGCGCCGCGCGCGCCGGAAAGTCGGCGGTCAACAGCCGGAACATGCCCACCGCCTCGGCCGACAGCGCGCGGTCGGCGATCGCCTGCAGCACCCGCGCCAACGCCGACAGCACGTCGGCGGCGCCGCCGACCTCCTGCGCCATGACCGGCACGAAGGTGTCGGTCCAGCCGCGCACCACCTGCGCCACCAGGTCCTCGCGGTTGGCGGCGAAACGATAGACGGTCTTCTTGGCCATGCCGGCGCGCCTGGCCACCGCCTCCAGCGTGGCCGCCGCATAGCCTTCGTTCAGCAGCAGCCAGGTGGCGGCCTCCAGCGCGGCCGCGCGCAGTTCGGCGTCGGGCCGGGCGGGACGGCCGCGCGGACGCGGCGGGGGGGACGATGCCATGGTCGGGCGATGCTCCTGTGGTTGAGGTGCGATCTTACACGCTGCGATTATTTTGGAAACGAATAACGTTTCTTTATTGTAGAATCCGCTTTCCCCGTTACCGGAAAGCGCCACGATGACTCCCTCTCACCCCGACATGGCGCATATCGCCGCCGACATGGACACCCTGCTCGACCCCGCGCCGCTACACCTCGAAACCGGCATCACGCGGCTGCCCGGCGGCGGCCTGGTGGTGGCCGCGCGCACCGACCTGCACGGCTGCAAGGGCCGCATGTTCGACTGGTGGTTCAAGTTCTTCCAGACCACCCAGCACATCAAGTGGTGGCATCCGCAGGACCACGTCGAGCATCGCGGCTGGGACGGCGCCTGGCTCCGTGGCGAAAACTACATCGGCGCCTCGATCCACGCGGTCGAATCGCTGGCCGACCTGCCGCCGGTGGCGGCCAGGCTGAAGTTCCATGCGCCCGCCGAAGCCTTCGACGCGGAGCGCCTGCGCGCGGCCCAGGACAAGCAGGACGTGTCGGCGGCCGTCTACGCCCGCATCGGCTTCGGCGACCACGTCCAGCTGGACGCGGACGGCGATCCGATGGACGGCCAGATGATCCACCTGACGCGCGACACGCCGTTCGGCTGCGTGCTGCGCAGCCGCTTCTACCTGGGGCTGTCGAGCGAGCGGCCGGAACAGGAGGTGCCGGACGCGCTCGGGCTGAACCTGCTGCGCCACTGCTATACGGAGTTCACCTTCCTGTCGCGCTTCCTGCCGTCGATCTATTACGGCGAGCATGCCAACGGCGAGGCGGCGCCCCTGCCCTGGTAGCGCCGCCGGGCCCCGGGCAACGGGGCCGGAGCCGGCCCGGCGGAAGGAGTATGCTACGGCGCTTCACACCGGCCACACTCCTGTCACATCGCTATGCGCGGCAACCCCGACGCCCGGCAAGGCGCTATCGCCCTGCATGGGTTCTACTTCCTGTACTACGGCTTGCAGGGCGTCAGCATCCCGTTCCTTCCCTTGTGGTTCGCCAGCCGCGGCCTCGATCCGGCGCTGATCGGCCTGATCGTGGCGACCTCGTTCCTGCCCAAGATCCTGTCGACGCCGGTGGTGGCGCACGTGGCCGACCAGCGCGGCGGCGCGCACGGGCTGATCTTCGCCGCGCTGGCCGCCTCGCTGGCGCTGTTCATCTGCTACCCGTTCAGCGCGGCGCCCGCCTGGCTGTTCGCCGTCACCCTGCTGCTGAACGCCGTGTTCCCGGCGGTGCTGCCGCTGCTGGACCGCATGGCCATCGCCAGCGGCCGCGGCCAGGGCAATTCCTACACCATCATCCGCGCCTGCGGCTCGCTCGGCTTCGCGCTGGTCACGGTGGCCGGCGGCTACCTCATCAAGACCTTCGACGCCGATTGGGTGATGTGGCTGTCGATCCTGCTGATCGTCGCCTGCCTGGCCTGCGTGCGCCTGTTGCCGCAGGCCGCCCGCCCGAGCGCCGAGGAGGCGCCGGCCGAGCGCGTGCGGCTGCCGATGCGCGAGATCCTGCGCGACCGGCCGCTGCTGCTGTGCATCGGCGCCGCCTCGCTGGTGCAGGCCAGCAACGGCTTCCTGTATTCGTATTCCACGCTCTACTGGACCGACCGCGGCCTGTCGACGGCGCTGATATCGATGCTGTGGGCGGTGGGCGTGGCCAGCGAGGTGCTGTTCTTCTTCCTGGCGCCCAAGGTGCTGGCGCGGATCGGCGCCCAATGGCTGATCCTGGTTTCGGCCGCCATGACGGCGCTGCGCTGGGCCGGCCTGTCGGCCACCACCGACCCGGCCTGGATCGCGGCGCTGCAGGTGCTGCAATGCTTCACGCTGGCCGGCAACAATGCCGCCATCATGTGGTACATCGCGCGCCGCGTGCCGGCGGCCTGCAAGACCTCGGCCATCGCCCTCTATGCGCTGTTGTCGGGCGGCGTGTTCATGTTCGGCAGCATCCAGCTGGGCGGCGCGCTGTATCGCGGCTACGCGCCGGGCGGCTTCCTGGTGATGGCGCTGTGCGCGGCCTGCGCCATTCCGCTGGTGCTGGCCGCCGAGAAACGGGCGCGCCGGGACGCGCCGGCCAAGAACTCCTAGCGCGCGGACGGATCCGCGGGACGGCTCACGCCTTGCGCGCCATGGCCAGCGCCCGCGCCAGCGTCTCGAACACGCGCGGATCGGTGGACTGGGCCACGTTGAAGCGCAGGCAGTCGCCCGCGCTCAGCGACACGCTGAAGGCGTTGCCCGGCGCCAGCACCACGCCGTCGCGCAGGCAGGCGCGCGCCACCGTCGCGGCGTCGATGCCGGCCGGCAGCCGGCACCACAGGAACATGCCCGCCTTCGGCTGGAGCCACGGCACGATGCCGAGCGCCCGCAGGCGCGCGGTGGCGTTGTCGCGCTCCTCGGCCAGCCGCTGCCGCACCCACTCCATGTGCTTGCGGTAGCCGCTGTCGGTCAGGGTGCGGAACACCACGTCGGCCGCCAGCCGTCCGCCGCCGAACGTGGTGGCGATCTTCAGGTCGGCCAGGCTGTCGATCCAGTCGGCCCGCGCCGCGATGAAGCCGCAGCGCAGCGAGGCCGACACGGTCTTGGAGAAGCTGCCGATCTTGATGACGCGCGACAGGCCGTCGAAGGCGGCCAGACGCGGCGCCGGCGCATGTTCGAAGTCGGCGAAGATGTCGTCTTCCACGATCACCAGCCCCGCGCCGTCGGCGGCCTTGAGCAGCCGATGCGCCACCAGTGGCGACAGCGTGGCGCCGGTGGGGTTGTGGATGCCCGAATTGGTGATGTACAGGCGCGGCGCGTGCTCGCGCAGCGCCGCCTCGAAACGCGCCACGTCGGGCCCGTTCGGCGTGTATGGCACGCTGACCACGCGGGCGCGGTGCGCCTTGAGCAAGGCGTGGAAATTGAAATAGCAGGGATCGTCGACCAGCACCGTATCGCCCGGCTCCAGCAGGAACCGGCAGATCAGGTCGATCGCCTGGGTGCCGGACTCGGTCAGCATGAGCTGCTCGGGCGCCGTCTCGATGCCGGCGGCGGCCAGGCGCCGCGACAGCACCTGGCGCAGCCCGGGATGGCCGAGCGGCGTGGCGTATTCGGTCAGCGCCACCGAATCGGCCTTGGCCAGCGCGCGCAAGGCGCGGCGGATACCCGGCTCGTACATCCAGTCGGCCGGCAGCCAGCCGCAGCCGGGCCGCAGCGCGTCGGGCGCGGCCTCCAGCGACTGGCGCGAGACCCACAGCGGATCGATCTCGCGGTCCAGCTTGGGGCCGATCTCGGTCAGCGCGAGCGGCGCCACCGGGCCGGCGACGTAGAAGCCCGAACCCGGCCGCGACGTGATGCTGCCTTCCGCCGCCAGCCGCTCATAGGCCTCCACCACCGTCGACACCGATAGGCCCATCGCGCCGGCCTGCGCCCGCACCGACGGCAGGCGCGCGCCCGGCGAATACGCGCGCGATGCGATGCGCGACCGCACCTGCGCCATGACCGCCTCGATCCGGGTGCCGCCTGATGTCATTTCGCCTCCATCCGTACTGGACTGTTTTGCATAACAGTTATTTTAAATTGTACTGGACTGTCTCTGGGGAATCCGGCGCCCGGATGATTCACTGAACGCTTTGCGCGGAGCAGTGGATGGACAAGGCGACAAGCGGCTGGATCAATGGTTTCATCGGCGTGGCGATCTTCGCCGGCTCGCTGCCGGCGACCCGGGTGGCGGTGGCGCAACTCGATCCCATTTTCCTGACCGGCGCCCGCGCCACCATCGCCGCCCTGCTGGGCTGGGCCCTGCTGCGGCTGCTGCGCCAGCCGCGCCCGCGGCGCGCGGACCTGCCCGCGCTGGCGCTGACAGCCATCGGCGTGGTGCTGGGCTTTCCGCTGCTGACCGCGCTAGCGCTGCAGCACGTCACCTCGGCGCACTCGATCGTATTCCTCGGCCTGCTGCCGCTGTCCACCGCCATCTTCGCGGTGCTGCGCGGCGGCGAACGGCCGAAGCCGGCCTTCTGGCTGTTCTCGGTGGCGGGCGCGGCCTTCGTGGTGGGCTACGCGCTGACGGGCGGCCTGGACGTGTCGCTCAAGGGCGACCTGCTGATGCTGGCGGCCATCGTGGTCTGCGGCATGGGCTACGCCGAAGGCGCCAAGCTGTCGCGCACGCTGGGCGGCTGGCAGGTCATCAGCTGGGCGCTGGTGCTGTCGCTGCCGGTGATGCTGCCGCTGACGCTGCTCACCTGGCCGCCCTCGTTCGCGCAGGTCACCCCGGCCGGCTGGATCGGCCTGGCCTATGTGTCGCTGTTCAGCATGCTGATCGGCTTCGTGTTCTGGTACCGCGGCCTGGCCCAGGGCGGCATCGCGGCGGTGGGCCAGTTGCAGCTGTTCCAGCCCTTCATGGGCCTGGGCCTGGCGGCGCTGCTGCTGCACGAGCAGGTCAGCTGGGGCATGCTGCTGGTGACGCTGGCCGCCGTGATCTGCGTGGCCGGGGCCAAGAAGCACGCCCGCTGAGCGCGCATCGCGCCAGGCCAGGCGGGGCGCGGTGCGCCGCGCTCAGTCCTTGGCGGGCGCCAGCGCCTTGAGGCCGACGATGCCCGAAATGATCAGGACGAAACACATCAGCCGCAGGAAACTGCGGTCCTCGCCCAGGAACAGCGAGCCATACACGGCAGTGCCGACCGCGCCGATCCCGACCCACACGGCATAGGCCGTGCCGACCGGGATGGTGCGCGTCGCCAGCGACAGCAGGTACATACTGATGCCGATGAACAGAATGCAGAACAGGCTGGGGCCGAGCCGGGTGAAACCGTCGGTCCTGGGCATCGCGGCGGCGTAGAACACCTCCGCCACCCCCGCCAGCGCCAGATAGATCCATCCCATGCCGTTCCCCTTTTTATTGCGACGCACCAAAAAGCGGAATATACCGTAAGGCATGGCCGCGGCCGGCCAGAAAAAAGGCGCCGGACAAAGCCGGCGCCTGTTGCGTTGCGGTCAACGGACCCTCGGGTTCCGTCAGCAGCAGCCGATGCGTTTCTTGCCGCCGTAGCGGGCGTCCTGCCGCTCGCGGAAGAAGTCCTCGTAGCTCATCGGCTCCTGGTCGGGATGGGTGCGCCGCATGTGCTCGACGTAGGTTTCATAGTCGGGCACGCCGACCATCAGCCTGAGCGTCTGGCCCAGGTAGCGGCCGGCGGCGCCGGCCGCCGAAGTCATGTTGGAAAACAGCATGGCGGCGCCTCCTTGCGTCAGTCCGCGCCCGCGGCGACGGGGGCCGGCAGGGTTTCGTAGGGCGTTTCGCGCGCGGTCGGCTGGTTCTCGGCGCGGGCGCGCTGCACCGAACGGATGCCGAACACCACGATGCTGACCACCACGAACATGAAGATCGCGCACAGGCCGGCGTTGATGTAGTCGTTCAGCACCACGCGCGACATTTCCGCCAGCGACTTGGCCGGGGCCAGCACCTTGCCTTCGGCGATGGCGGCGTTGTACTTGGCCGCGTGCGACAGGAAGCTGACCTTGGGGTCGGCATGGAACAGCTTCTGCCAGCCGGCGGTCAGGGTGCACGCCAGCAGCCACAGCGTGGGCAGCACGGTGACCCAGGCGTAGCGGTCGCGTTTCATCTTGAACAGCACCACGGTGCCCAGCGTCAGCGCGATCGCGGCCAGCATCTGGTTGGCGATGCCGAACAGCGGCCACAGCGTGTTGATGCCGCCCAGCGGATCGACCACGCCCTGGTACAGGAAGTAGCCCCAGGCCGCCACGCACAGACCGGTGGCGATCAGGTTGGCGGGCAGCGACTCGGTGCGCTTGAGCGACGGAGCGAAGGTGCCCAGCAGGTCCTGCAGCATGAAGCGGCCCGCGCGGGTGCCGGCGTCCACGGCCGTCAGGATGAACAGCGCCTCGAACAGGATGGCGAAGTGGTACCAGAACGCCATCATGCTGGGGCCGCCGATGGCCTGGTGCAGGATATGCGCCATGCCCACGGCCAGCGTCGGCGCGCCGCCGGCGCGCGAGATGATGGTGCTCTCGCCGACGTCCTTGGCGGTCTGCACCAGGTCGGCCGGGGTGATCACGAAGCCCCAGCTGGACACCACCTGGGCGACCTGGTCGGGCGTGGTGCCGATGACGGCCGCCGGGCTGTTCATGGCGTAGTAGATGCCCGGCTCGATCACGCAAGCGGCCACCAGCGCCATGATGGCGACGAACGATTCCATCAGCATGCCGCCGTAACCGATGTAGCGGGCCTGGGTTTCGTTCTCGATCAGCTTGGGCGTGGTGCCCGACGAGATCAGGGCATGGAAGCCCGACACCGCGCCGCAGGCGATGGTGATGAACAGGAACGGGAACAGGTTGCCCGACCACACCGGACCGGAGCCGTCCACGAACTGCGTCAGCGCCGGCATTTTCAGCTCGGGCGCGACCACCACGATGCCGATGGCCAGGCCGACGATGGTGCCGATCTTCAGGAAGGTCGACAGGTAGTCGCGCGGGGCCAGCAGCAGCCACACGGGCAGCACCGAGGCGATGAAGCCGTAGACGATCAGGATCCAGGTCAGGCCCTTGCCGTCGAAGTCGAACATCGGGCCGATGACCGGATGCGCGGCCACGTCCTGGCCGAAGGTGATGGCGGCCATCAGGCCGACGAAGCCGATGATGGACACTTCGCCGATCTTGCCCGGGCGGATGTAGCGCAGGTACACGCCCATGAAGAGCGCGATGGGGATGGTGGCGGCCACCGTGAAGGTGCCCCACGGCGAGTGCGTCAGGGCCTTGACCACGATCAGCGCCAGCACCGCCAGGATGATGACCATGATCATGAAGGCGCCGAACAGCGCGATCACGCCCGGGATCTTGCCCAGCTCGGACTTGACCAGGTCGCCCAGCGAACGGCCGTCGCGGCGCGTCGAGATGAAGAGGATGGT
Organism: Achromobacter sp. 2789STDY5608621; assembly: GCF_001299375.1. Classification (NCBI taxonomy): domain Bacteria; kingdom Pseudomonadati; phylum Pseudomonadota; class Betaproteobacteria; order Burkholderiales; family Alcaligenaceae; genus Achromobacter; species Achromobacter sp. 2789STDY5608621. The sequence goes on from NZ_CYTU01000019.1 coordinate 76,171, forward strand.
GAAGTCCTGCACGGCGCCGGCGAACACCACGCCGGCCAGGATCCACAGCATGCCCGGCAGGTAGCCCATCTGCGCGGCCAGCACCGGGCCGACCAGGGGGCCGGCGCCGGCGATGGCAGCGAAGTGGTGGCCGAACAGCACGTGCTTGTTGGTCGGGACGTAGTCCAGGCCGTCGTTGTGCTTCCAGGCCGGCGTCATGCGCGTCGGATCAAGGCGGAACACCTTGTTGGCGATGAAGCGGCTGTAATAGCGGTATGCGATCAAGTACACGCAGACGGCGGCAATCACCACCCATAGCGCATTGATGGTCTCCCCTCTGGCCAGCGCCACGGTGCCGAGCGCGAACGCGCCCAATACCGCAACCGCCAGCCAGACCAGGTGCTGACCCAGTCCCTTACTGCTGGTATGCATAAGTGCTCCTCTTGCCTCCCGCCATGCTTTTGGCGTGCAACGCTTTTTTCGTCCCGCGGGTGGGCAGACTCATTGTTGTAGGGTGGCGGACGCGAACGTCCACGCGGCGTCCGGTCGACGCGGGCGTTAGTATTTCGGTTTGACCTGGACGCAACAAGCGCGGAACTACGCAATCGCGCTACGTGGTACTACGGAAAGCGCCGCAGCATATTTGCGCCGCGATCGTAAAATCGGCGGCACACCCGCCCGTCCGGCGTGGCCCGATACCCTTGATGCACCGCAACACGCGCTTGCCGCGCTGATACAAATCCCCTGATGAAGCTGCGCCTGAAAATCCTGCTGCTGGCCGCCGTCCCCCTGCTGGTGGCGCTGGCGGCCATCGCCGTGGCCGTCTACGTGCAGGGCCTGCAACTGGCCCAGCGCGAAAAGGAAGTGGTGGAAAGCGCCTGGCTCGGCAGCAAGGAAAGCGAGCTGCGCCACTATGTCAGCCTGGCCTACAGCGCCATCGCCCCGCTGCAGGACGCCAGCGACGGCGACGCCGCCCGCGAGCGCGCGCTGGCGCTGCTGGCGCAGATGGAGTTCGGCCACGACGGCTATTTCTTCGTCTACGACCTGCACGGCAAGAACCTGATGCACCCGCGCCAGCCGGAACTGGTCGGCCAGGACCTCTGGAGCCTGCGCGACACCCGCGGCCAGCCGGTGATCCAGAACCTGCTGACGGCGGCCCGCCGCGGCGGCAGCCAGGGCGAGGCGGTGCACTACCTGTGGGAAAAGCCCTCGACCCACCAGACGGTGGAGAAACTCGGCTACGTGGTGGTGCTGGAACGCTGGGGCTGGATGCTGGGCACCGGCATCTACCTGGACGACGTCGAGCAGACCCTGGCGCACATCGACGCCGCCGCCCAGTCCAACATCCGCGACATGTTCGCCTGGGTCGCCGGCATCGCGGCGGTCTCGATCCTGGGGGTGGCGGCCTGCGGCCTGGCGCTCAATATCAGCGACCACCGCCAGTCCGACGCCAAGCTGCGGCTGATGGCGCAGCAGCTGGTGCGCTCGCAGGAAGACGAACGGGCCCGCCTGTCGCGCGAACTGCACGACGGCATCAGCCAGGTGCTGGTGTCGATCAAGCTGGCGCTGGAGGCCGCGCGCGAGCGATTGCGCCAGGCCCTGGGGGCCGAGCCGCGCGCGCTGGCGCACATCGACACGCCGCTGGGCGGCGCGCTCGACCGCCTCAACACCGCCGTGGGCGAGGTGCGCCGCATCTCGCACAACCTGCGCCCCACCCTGCTGGACGACCTGGGCCTGCCGGCCGCGCTCGAACACCTGGGCCGCGAATTCGCCGGCGCCAGCCAGCACGGCGCGGCCCCGCTGGCCGTGCGCCTGTCGACCCAGGGCCGGCCGG
>NZ_CYTU01000019.1:78266-116477 GCF_001299375.1 Achromobacter sp. 2789STDY5608621
CCTCAGTTTCCATACCTCCGACCAGGGCACCACCCTGCAGGCCTGGCTGCCCTTGCCGCCGCCCTTCTCCGACGCCTCCGACGCCTCCCGCCCCGCATGACCGACCCTAGCTCCCCCATCCGACTGCTGCTGATCGACGACCACCCGCTGGTGCGCGACGGCCTGCGCCTGCGCCTGGAGACCGTGCCCCACCTGCAGGTGGTGGGCGAGGCCGGCAATGCCGCCGCCGCCCTGGCCTTCCTGCAGGCCTGCCTGGCCGAGGACCCGCAGGGCGGCGCCCTGCCCCACCTGGCGCTGATGGACCTGAACATGCCCGGCGTGGGCGGCCTGGAACTGACCGCGCAACTGCACGAGCGCTATCCGCAGATCGCCGTGCTGGTGCTGTCGATGCACGACAACGCCGAATACATGGTGCAGGCGGTGCGCGCCGGCGCCCGCGGCTACCTGCTGAAAGACGAGCCCGCCCAGGAGATCCTGGCCGCCATCGACGCGGTCATGACCGGCCGCACTTATTTCAGCGCCGCCGTGTCGCTGCGCCTGTCCCAGGCCAGCGCCCCGGCCACCCTGCTGACGCAACGCGAGCGCGATGTGCTGCGCCACATCGCCAGCGGCCACGCCAACAAGCAGATCGCCCAGGCGCTCGGCCTGTCGGTGCGCACGGTCGAGACCCACCGCCTGAACATCAAGCGCAAGCTGGGCATCGACGGCCAGGCCGAACTGATCAAGTACGCGGTCGAGAACCGCGGCGTATAACCCCTCTGGCGGACGGGTCTCCCCGGTGCGGGGCGTGCCCGCGCTGGGGTAGACTTGCGTGTTCATCGCCGTTGCCGGCGCGCAGCCCCAGGAGTCCCCATGTCATTGGAAAATCACTACACCGCCATTCTCGAAGCCCTGGGGGAAGATCCGTCCCGCGAAGGCCTGGCCGACACGCCGGCGCGCGCGGCCAAGGCCATGCGCCACCTGTGCCGCGGCTACACCCAGGACCTGGATGAAATCGTCAATGGCGCGCTGTTCACCTCCGACACGCGCGAGATCGTGCTGGTCAAGAACATCGAGCTGTATTCGCTCTGTGAGCACCACATGCTGCCCTTCATCGGCAAGGCGCATGTGGCCTACCTGCCCAACGGCAAGGTGCTGGGCCTGTCCAAGGTGGCCCGCATCGTCGAGATGTACGCCCGCCGCCTGCAGATCCAGGAAAACCTCAGCCGCCAGGTGGCCGAGGCGGTGCAGTCGGTCACCGGCGCCGCCGGCGTGGCCGTGGTCATCGAGGCCCAGCACATGTGCATGATGATGCGCGGCGTCGAAAAGCAGAATTCGTCCATGGTCACCTCCGTGATGCTGGGCGAGTTCCACGACAACCCGTCGACCCGCGCCGAGTTCCTCAGCCTGATCCGCTGAACCGCCGATACGCGCCTCGCCCCGCCCGGGCCACTGGAGACCCGGCCGGCGGCCTTGGCGCGACAATGAAGCGCTAGCGCCGCTCGCCCCGCACGACCATCCAGATGCCGCATCCCGACACCGCGGTGCCCAGCAGCATCAGCCACGACAGCGGCTCGTCGAACATGGCCCAGGCCCACAACAGGGTGACCGCCGGGCTCAGGTACAGCACGCTGGCGACCCGGGTGGGCGACGAACGTCGCAGGCAGATCCAGTACAGGCCGTAGCCGCCCAGCGTGGACAGCGCCGCCGTCCACAGCACGCTGAGCGCGAACCCCGCGCTGGGAACCGGCAGCAAGCTACCTTCCCTGCCCGCCAGCGCGGCGAAGGCCGCCGCCGAGATGGCGCATTGCAACCACAGATTGGACAGCAGCCCCATGGACGCGGGGGAATCGGCCCGCTTCTGCCACAGGGTCGCCAGCGCCAGCGACAGCATGCCCAGCAGCGGCAGGCCGTAGGTCCATAGCGGCGTCTCGCCCCATGCCAGGGCATCGCGCGTGACCAGGATCACGCCCAGCAATCCCAGCATCAACCCCAGCCAGACCCGCCTGTGCAGGCGCTGGCCAAGCAGGCCCGCGCCAAGCAGCGCCGTGCCGATCGGCAGGAGGTCGGCGATCAGTGCCGCCAACCCCGCGGGCACGCCGTACTCGATGCCCTTGGCGACGCCCGCCAGGTAACCCGCCATCGCCAGCAGGCCGATGCCGCCATGGCGCAGCAACAGCGCCGGCGGCGTGCGTCGCAACTCGCCTGTCACCCAGGGCAGCAGCGCCAGCGCCACCACCACGCAGCGCCAGAACACGACCAGGAAGGCCGGGGCGTGGTCGATGGAAAAGCGCGTGCCGACGAACCCGGAACTCCAGGTCACGACCAGCGCGGCCTCCAGCGCCAGCAGCGGCACAGCGGCCGGCGTGGCTGGCCGCGTCACGGTTGGCGCGGCGGCGGTGGCGTTGCGGGGATCCCCGCAGGACGTGGCAAGGTGGGTCATCGGCGGCTTCCTCATGACCTTGACCTTAAGGCCGCGCCATAATCAAATAAATCAAAATATATTTTCCATCTTGTTCACATAATCGAAACCATGAGCCGATCATTGGATATCGACCTGCTGCGCACTTTCCATGCCGTGGCCCGGTTGGGACAGTTCCGCGCCGCCGCCGAACATGTCCACCGCAGTCCGGCGGCGGTCAGCGTCCACATCCAGCGGCTGGAGGCCGTGGTCGGCGGCCGGCTGCTTGAGCGCGACAACCAATCGGTGACGCTGACGCCCTTGGGCCAGCGCGTCCTCGGCGGCACGACCGAGCTGCTGCGCGTGCACGACCGGGTGCTGGGCGGCATCCAGGGGAAGGCGCTTGCCGGGCGCATCAAGCTGGGCCTGCCCGACGAGTACGCGGCCCACGTCATCCGTGACGTCCTGCCGCTGTTCGCCGCGGACTGGCCGGACGTCGTGCTGGAAGTGACGACGGCGCCCAGCCTGGCATTGCGTGACCAGGTCGGCCGTGGCCGCCTGCATCTGGCGCTGGCGGCGCAAGCGATGGCCCGGCGGCCGGACGCGCAGTCCCTGGCCTCGACCACGCCGGTCTGGGTGGGTGGCGCCGGGCTGCAAGCGCCATTGCCCGATCCCGTGCCACTGGCCCTGCACGCGGCGCACTGCCCCTACCGGGAGGCGATGACGACCGCCCTGGATCGCGCAGGCCTGGCCTGGCGGGTGGTCTTGAGCAGTCCGTCGAGCCAGGCGGTCGAAGCCTGCGTCGAGTCGGGCCTGGCCGTCAGCCTGATCGATCGCTCGCGGGTGACGAACGCAATGCGGGTGCTGGCTGCGCTGCCCGCCATTGCCGCGCATGAGATCGTCCTGCTGCGCGCGACCTCGGCGCAGACCGACCCGGCCGCCGACCTGCTGGAGCAAACCATCCGGCGGCATTTCAGGCTCTAGCGCGACGCGCCGGATTGCCGATGACGGCGGAACCTGTCGGCCAGGGCCTGCCCGGCCCACCCCCGCTCCGCTAAAAGACTTAGGACGCCTGGACCGCCCTTCGCGCGGGGATGGCCACGTCCGCCCCAAGGTGGGGCCTTCTTGGCTCCTATCGAATACGGCATCTGGCCCTAGCGCTGTGGCCCCATCCGGGCAAACTGGCACCACAGGCCGCACCGGCACAAGCCGGTCGCATCGGGGCGCGGCCCATTCCCTACCGGAGCTCACCATGAACGCGTTATACCGCCTCATCCGCCGCAGCATCCTGGCCGGCCTGGCCGCCGCCCTGCTGGCCGCCCCCGCCTACGCCCAGACCCGCCTGACCGTGGGCTACCAGCTCATTGTCGGCCCCTTCCTGGCCGCCATCGCCGACGGCAGCTTCGACGCCGCCCTGAAAGAGGCCGGCTACCAGGTCGACTGGCGCCAGTTCACCTCGGGCGGCGACATCTCGACCGCGCTGGCCTCGGGCAACGTGCCGGTCGGCGTGCTCGGCTCGACCGGCATCACCTCCGCGGCCACCCGCGGCGTCGACCTGGAACTGTTCTGGATCCTGGACAACATCGGCAAATCGGAAGCGCTGGTGGCGCGCAACGGCTCCGGCATCAACAGCACCGCCGACCTGAAGGGCAAGCGCGTCGCCACGCCGTTCGTATCGACCTCGCACTTCCACCTGCTGGTCGGCCTGGAGCAGGTCTGGAAGATCAACCCGCGCGACGTGCGCATCCTGAACATGCAGCCGCCGCAGATCGTCGCCGCCTGGCAGCGCGGCGACATCGACGCCGCCTACGTCTGGCCGCCCGCCCTGACCGAGATCGAGAAGAGCGGCAAGGTCATCGCCGATTCGGAAGCCATCGGCCACGCCAGCGTGCCGACCTTCGACGGCCTGGTGACGGACCGCGCCTGGGCCGCCAAGAACCCGAAGTTCATGGCCGCCTTCACCGGCGTGCTGGCCAAGTCGTATGCGGCGTATCGCGCCAACCCCGCCGCCTGGACCGCCGATTCAGCCCAGGTCAAGAGTATCGTCAAGCTGATCGGCGGCAAGCCGGATGACGTGGCCGAGGCGCTCAAGCTGCTGACCTTCCCCACCGCCCAGGAACAGGCCTCGGCCGAGTGGCTGGGCGGCGGCAAGGACTCGGGCGCGGCGCGCGCCTTCGCCGCCAGCGCCAAGTTCCTCAAGGACCAGAAGCAGATCGACAAGGCGCTGGGCGACTACAGCGCCCACGTCACCGACCAGTACGCCAAAGCGGCCGCCAAATAGCCGCGGCGATGCGCCGGGCGCGCCGCAAGCCGCGCCCGCTCCCGGCGCCCGCCTGGCCGCGGGCGCCGCACCATGCAAGGGGACCTCGCATGACCTCACCCGCCACGCCCGCCGCGCAGGCCCTGCGCGCGGACCACGTCAGCGTCACCTATCCCGGGCTGCACGACAGCGGGCCGGTGATCGCGCTGCAGGACGTCAACCTGACCATCGAACCCGGCGAATTCGTCGTCGCGCTGGGCGCCTCGGGCTGCGGCAAGACCACGTTGCTGAGCCTGCTGGCCGGCTTCCTCTCGCCGACCGACGGCGAGATCACGCTCGGCGGGCGGCCCATCACCGGCCCCGGCGCCGATCGCGGCGTGGTGTTCCAGAAGCACGCGCTGCTGCCCTGGCTGAACGTGCTGGAGAACACCGAATTCGGCCTCAAGCTGCAAGGCGTGGACAAGGAGACGCGCCGCGCCCGCGCCCGCCGCAACCTGGAGCTGGTGGGACTGAAGGACTTCCACCGCCACATGATCTACCAGCTGTCCGGCGGCATGCAGCAGCGCGTGGGCATCGCCCGCGCCCTGACCTGCGATCCGGCCATGCTGCTGATGGACGAGCCGATGGCCGCGCTGGACGCGCTGACGCGCGAGACCATCCAGGAGCTGCTGCTGGATATCTGGCGCCAGACCGGCAAGATGTTCTTCTTCATCACCCATAGCGTGGAAGAGGCGTTGTTCCTGGGGTCGCGGCTGATCGTCATGTCGCCGCGCCCCGGACGCATCACCCACACCTTCCAGCCGGACTTCAACCGGCGCTACCTGGAGACGCGCGATGGACGCGGCATCAAATCAAGTCCCGACTTCATCGCCATGCGCGAACAAGTCCTCGGCATCATCTACGGCGACGAACTCGCCGCCTCCGACGCGCAGGCCGTCCATGCCTAGCGGGCTGGGCGGCCGTCGGCCCGCGGCGCCGGGCAAGGTCTACGGCGCGCCCGGGGCCGGCTACAGCGGCCACATCAGCCTGCTGACCAGCATCGCGCTGCTGGCGCTGTGGTTCCTGGCCACCAATGCCGGCTGGGTCAAGCCGCTGTTCCTGCCCTCGCCGCAGGCGGTGTACGGCAAGTTCGTGTCCGCCATGACCGACGGCGTGGCCAACTCGACCCTGGCCGAGCACGCCCTGGCCAGCCTGACGCGGGTGTTCTCGGCCTTCTTCCTGGCCTGCGCCACCGCGATCCCGGTCGGCATCCTGATGGGGGTGAACCGCTACGCCCGCGGCATCTTCGATCCGCCGATCGAGTTCTACCGCCCGCTGCCGCCGCTGGCCTACCTGCCGCTCATCATCATCTGGTTCGGCATCGGCGAATTCCCCAAGATCCTGCTGATCTACCTGGCCATCTTCGCGCCGATGGCGATCGCCGCGCGCGCCGGCGTGCGCTCGGTGTCGATCGAGCAGATCCACGCGGCCTACGCCATGGGCGGCACCCGCACGCAGATCGTCTGGCACGTGATCCTGAAGGCCGCCATGCCCGAGATCTTCACCGGCATGCGCATCGGCATCGGCGTCGGCTGGACCACCCTGGTCGCCGCCGAAATGGTGGCGGCGGACCGCGGCCTGGGCTTCATGGTGCTGAACGCGGCGCAGTTCCTGGCCAGCGACACGGTCATCATGGGCATCATCGTGATCGGGGTGTTCGCCTTCGCCTTCGATCTGCTGGTGCGGTATCTGGAGAAGTTCGCGATTCCCTGGAAGGGGCGGATCTAGGACGCTTGAACTGTAGCCCCGACCGCTCGCCGGGATTTCCCAGACACTGTCTGGGAAATCCCGGCATGGGCGCCGACTCAGAAGGCGACCGTACTCGACAGCATCCACGTCCGCGGCGCCGCCGACGAAATGAAGTTGCGCCCCGAGATCGTCCAATAATGATCGTTCAGCACATTGTTGACGGTGGCCAGGAAGGTAACGTCGTAACCCGCCACCCGGGTCGCGTAGCGCGCCCCGACATCGAAGCGCCGCCACGAACCGATGCGCTGGGTGTTGGCCAGGTCGACGTAGGCCGCCCCGGTATGGATCATGCGGCCGGTCAGCGTCAGGCCCGGGATGGCGGCCAGGTCATGCTCCAGCCCCAGATTGACGTTGAGCTGCGGCACGCCGATGGCCCGATGGCCATCGTTGATGCCGTTGGCCGTGGTCAGCATCTTCGCGTCGATCCAGGCGACTCCGCCCAGGACGCGCGTGCCCGGCGTCACCTCGCCAAACGCCTCCAGTTCGACGCCGCGGTTACGCTGGCGTCCGGCCGCCTTGAACACGTTGTCGGCGTCCAGGAAGGCGCTGGTCTTGCGAATGTCGAAGTAGGCCAGGGTCAGCCCGTATTCGCCGCGATCCCATTTCACGCCGATCTCGTGCTGGCGTGAGATATAGGGCGCCAATTGCGCGCTGGCATTGCGCGCGCCGGCGGGCGCGGTGTCGCCGCGCGTCAGCGCCTCGGCGTAGTTGGCATAGACCGACAGGCCACCGCCGAGCTTGTACAGGGCGGCGTAGGTGGGCACCACGCGCGACTCGTCGTAGCTGCCTTTCTTGAGCGACTGGTGGCGCGCGGCCAGGGTGACCAGCAGCCTGTCCTCGAACAGGCCGATGGTGTCGGCGGCGGCCACGCTGTTCAGGTACTGCGCGGGGCTGTCCACGCCGGCCACGTGCGGCGCGCCGTCGGCAAACGGGTCCGGCACATTGACCTGCTCGTAGATGGTGCCGACGACCGGCGCGGACAGCGGCCGCGACACCTCGCGCAGATTGCGCAGTTGCTGCCGCTGCCGCACCATGCTGAACGCCAGCCGGTGCGAGGTCGGCCCCAGCCGGGCCTCGCCGCGCACGCCCAGGTCGCCGACCTCGTTGACCTGGTCCCACAGCATGCTGGTGGCGCTGGCGTAGCGATAGCGTCCCTCGCCGTCGATGGTGGTCTGGTCGATGTAATAGCGCGTCGGCGCGCTTTCCTTGAGCTTGCCGTAGCGTGCATAGGCCGTCCACCCCGGCGTGAAATCCCACTCCCCGCCCACCACGCCGAAGCGCTGGCGCACGTCCAGGACTTCCCACGAGGGTTTGGGATGGATGTCGGGATCGGGCACCGACGGCACGCTAGCGCCGGGGGCCAGCAGCCAGTGATTGAACATGGGCGTGGAACGGCGCCGTGTGTAGCCCGCGTCGAGCGTGGCGCGCACGTTGGCGCCGCGATAATCGAGCGCCACCTGCATCGCATCCAGGCGCCGCCGGGCGTCGTCATAGCGCTTGCCGTTCTCGGCGGTGGCGTTGACGCGGATGCCCCATTGCCGGTTTTCGCCCAGGCGCTCGCCCAGGTCCACGTGCGTGCCGAACAGGGCCTTGTCGGTGGCATAGGCGGAAACCACGCGCACGGGCGCATCGGTGGCGCGCTTGGGCACCAGGTTGAAGGTGCCGCCGACGGTGCTGCCGTAGCCCGAACCGCCGATCAGCGCGGCGGCCGGCCCCTTGAGGATCTCCACCCGCTCATAGTGCTGGATCGGGATGTTGCTGTAGGCGAACAGGCCTTCCAGGCCGTCGAACAGATAGGCGTCGCTGTTGGTCAGGAAGCCGCGGATCGAGCTCTGGTCCAGCGGCGAGGTGGCCGACAGGCTGGTGCGGATGGAGGGGTCGTTGGCGACGATGTCGTTCATCGTGCGCGCGCCCTGGTTGCGGATCAGCTCGCTGGTGAACGACTTGGTGGCGAACGGCGTCTCGAACACGTCGCCATAGCCCAGCATGCCGAGACGGCTGCCGCGCGCCACTTGGCCGCCGGCAAAGGCCGGCGGCAATTCCGCCGCGAGCGCCATGGACGATCCCGGCACCGTGATCTCGGGCAGCGTCACGGCGCCGTGGTCGACGGCGCGGCGCAGCGCATAGCCGCCGCCGGACCGCGGCACGGCATCGATGCCGGTGTCGCGTAGCAGCTGCCGCAGCGCCTGGTCGACGCTGAAGTCGCCCGACAGGCCCGCCGTGCGCGCGTCCGCCACCAGGGCGGCGTCATAGCTCAGGTTGACGCCGGCGATGCGGCCATAGCGCGCCAGCGCCTGGTCCAGCGGCCCCGCGGCGATGTCATAGCGCTGCCGCGCCGCCAGATCGGGCGCGGCGGCTTGCGCCTGGGCCAGGCCGACGCCGGGAATGGCGCCATCGGCGGCGGCGCCGGCAAGGGCCAGCACCATCAGGGGCAGGACGCGGCGCCGGCGGGGGCCGACAACCGGAAGAAGGCGGGACGGTACGGTCATGGATCACTCGATTCAGTCGTGTCGGACCCGCCACGCGCGGGTCTTCTACCTTTCATGCCGTGTGAGGCGCCGCAATCCCCTCAGCCCCGCCCGGAAAAGATGTAACAACGACGAATCAGCCCGCGCCCTCATGCGCCGGCCAAGGGCAGCAGCCGGATCCAGTAGCCCGCCAGGCGCGACACCCGCACCGGCAACGATTGTTCGATGAAGCGCAGGGTTTCATCCGGCCGGTCGAGATGGAAGACGCCGGAGATGCGCAGTTCCGCCACGGCGGGATCGCAGCGGATGCGGCCGTGCGCATAGCGGTCGAGCTCGGCCGCCAGGTCCGCCAGGCGGATGTCGCGGCCGGCCAGCATGCCGTCGGTCCAGGCGTCGGGCGCATAGCCCAGGCTGTCGGCGGCCCGCACGCCGTTGCGCTCGAGCCAGCGGCTCTCGCCGGCCTGGGCCAGCGCCCGGGTCCCGGGCGCATCCGCCGGATGCAGGGCGACCGCGCCTTGCAGCACGCTGACCCGCGCCCGCTCCCCCGCCAGCCGCACCACGAAGCGCGTGCCCAAGGCCTGCAGCCGGCCGGCCGGCGTGTCGACCCAGAACTCGCGGCGGGCGGCATGGCCGGCATCGGCGCCGGTCTCGACCAGGATTTCGCCGCGCATCAGCGTGACCAGGCGCAGCGCGGCGTCCATGCGCACGCGCACCGCGCTGTCGGCGTTGAGCACCAGCTTCGTGCCATCCGCCAGCACCACGGCGCGGCGCTCGCCAATGGCCGAGCTAGCGTCCGCCACCAGGCGCTGCCAGGGCGCTTCCACGTAGGCCAGCCAGCCCACCGTGCCGCTGGCCAGCGCGGCGCCGGACAGGGTCAACAGCTTGAGGGCGCGGCGCCGCGCCTGGCAGGCCTGGGCGCTGTCCAGCGCTTGCAACGCCGCATTGCCGGGTTTGCCGCTGACCGCGGCGAACGGCGCCTTCAGCGCCGTCACCTGCCGCCAGGCCTGCGCGTGGCGCGCGTCGGCGGCCAGCCAGGCCTGGAAGGCGTCGCGCGTGCGGGCGGAAGGCTCGCCGTAATCCACCCTGACGGCCCAGGCGATGGCCGCGTCGATCATCTCCGGCGGCACGCCGGCCGCGCGGCTCATGCCTCGGCCTGCAACGCCAGGCAGGCGCGCAGCCCCTGGGCGACGTAGCGCTCGGCCGTCGCCAGCGACACCCCCAGGCGCGCGGCGATCTTCGGGCAGCTCAGCCCTTCCAGCTGCGCCAGCAGGAACGCCTTGCGCGCCAGCGGCTTGAGCGTGTCCAGCATGCGATCGATCTGGATCAGCGCTTCCAGCAGCTCCAGGCGCAATTCGGGCGAAGGCGCCCAGGCCTCGGGCTGCGCGGCCAGCGCCTCGAGCCAGGCCTGCTCCAGGTCGCGCCGGCGCCAGTGGTCCACCACCAGCCCATGGGCGATGGTGCGCAGATAGGCGCGCGGCTCGCGCATGGCCATGACGGCGGCGCGATCGCGCCGCGCCAGCAGGCGCACGAACACGTCCTGGGCCAGGTCGGCCGCGTCGAACGCGTTGTCGAGCTTGCGCACCAGCCACGTGCGCAGCCAGCTGTAGTGATGGGTGTAGAGGGTATGTACGGTCTGCGGCACGGCAAGGTCGCTGGGGGACATCTCGTGGCCTGCACGCGAGACGGGCGCGGCGGCGAGGCAGCCTCGGTGGCGGGCCTGGCCGGGTCGAGATCAATTGTGAACGATTATCGTTATTGTAGACAGGGGAAAGAATGCTTGGCAACGCGACCCGGCCCGCCGTGCCCGCGCCAGCCCCGCCGCCGCCCTGGCGCGCGTTCCATTTTTCCGCCCGCGCGCGCAAACAGACCGCCCCGGCAGGGCAATCCCCCATTCCTTTCGCCCACGCCGCTCCTCTATCCTGGGGTTCCGTCCCTGCTCCCGCCCGACGCCCGGCGCCGCGGCGGCCAGGGCGCGCCGCCACTTCAAGGAGCCGCCATGTCCAGCCAGGCCTCGATGCTCAAGCCTGTGTTGTGGGAACGCCTGTTCGAACGGGAGAGCGCGCCCAACCTCAGCCTGCAGGGACGCGTGCGGCAGATGCTGGTGTCGGCCATTCTCAGCGGGCACCTGCCGCCGGGCGCGCCGGTGCCGTCCAGCCGCTACCTGGCCGACCAGCTGGGCATCGCCCGCAACACGGTGGTGTTCGCCTACCAGCAGCTGGTCAGCGAGGGCTACCTGGAATCGCGCGAGCGCAGCGGCCACTTCGTGCACGACGGCGTGCTGGAAGGCCGCGCCGCGCCCGCCGCCGGCGAACCGGGCCTGGCGCCGCCGGCCGACCAGATCCGCTGGGACGAACGGCTGCGCTTCCGGCCCAGCCGGCAGCGCAACATCATCAAGCCGCGCGACTGGCAGACGCAGCCCTACCCGTTTGTCTACGGCCAGTTCGACCAGGACCTGTTCCCCACCGCCGACTGGCGCGAATGCTGCATCAAGGCGCTGTCGGTGCTGGACATCCGCAGCTGGGCACCGGACCTGATCACCCACGACGACAGCGCCCTGATCGAGCAGATCCGCACCCAGGTGCTGCCGCGCCGCGGCATCTGGGCCGACGCCGAAGAGATCGTGGTCACCGTCGGCGCGCAGCACGCGCTCTATCTGCTGGCCGACCTGCTGGTCAACGAAGACACCGTGGTCGGCATGGAGGACCCGGGCTATCCCGATGCCCGCAACATCTTCGCCAGCCACACCCGCCACCTGCTGCCGTTGCCGGTGGACGAACAGGGGCTGTGCACCGGCACCCAGCTGCTGGGCTGCGACTATCTGTTCGTCACGCCCGGCCACCAGTGCCCCACCACCGTGACCCTGTCGCCGGCCCGCCGCGAGGCGCTGCTGACGCTGGCGCGCCAGGCCGACAGCCTCATCATCGAAGACGATTTCGAAAGCGAAAGCCGCTGGGGCGACGGCGCCATCCCGGCGCTCAAGAGCCTGGACCGCGACGGTCGCGTGATCTACGTCGGCAGCCTGGCCAAGTCGTTCGCGCCGGGGCTGCGCATCGGCTATATCGTCGCGCCGCGCGAGCTCACGGCCGAACTGCGCGCGCTGCGCCGGCTGATGCTGCGCCATCCCTCGGCCTATATCCAGCGGGCGTTCTCGCTGTTCATTTCGCTGGGGCACCATCATTCGCTGCTGCGGCGGCAATCGCAGGCCTATCAGAAGCGCGGCACTGAGTTGGCCGAGGCGCTGGCGCACTGGCTGCCCGACTTCACCGCCGTGCCCATCACCGGTTCTTCCTCGTGCTGGCTGAAAGGCCCGGAATGGCTGGACGCCACCGAATTGGCGCAGGCCGCGCTGGCCGAAGGCGTGGTGGTGGAACCGGGCCAGGTGTTCTTCATGGATGCGGCCGGCGCGCCGCGCAACTTCCTGCGGGTCGGCTTCACCTCGATCCGCGCCGAGCATATCGGTCCGGGCATCGAGAGACTGGCGCAGGTGGTGCGCCGCTTCCGCCTGCGGGCGGCCGCCTGAACCGGCGTTGAAATGGAAGCAGTCCGATTTATCGGCTGATTCAACGCAGGGCTCGCCAAACTCAAGTTCAATCCCATTCCAGCAAGGACGCGCAGGAGGATTTCTTCCGGGAATCCTCCTGCGCGTCCTTGCTTGATTTCCGAACGGGCGGCCAGGAAATGCCGCCCGCCGCGTTTGCAGCGATGTCGAGAAAACCCGCCGCGACAGCCCCACCTTCCAACGGGCGCACGTCCCATCACCATGAACAAGATCTACTCACTCAAATATGATCATCGGCACCAGTTGATCGCGGTATCCGAGTTATGCGGCGGACGCAAACGTGGCTCGACGACGGCCCCCCCCCGGTCGGCCAGCGCAAGAATGCCGATCGGCAAGCTATCGGCCGCCCTGCCCCTGTTGTTCGCCAGCCTGTGTCCAGGCATCGCGGGCGCCAGTTACGTAAGCATCGACATCCCCTACCAGACCTACCGGGATTTCGCCGAAAACAAGGGGGCTTTCCAGCCTGGCGCGCTGGGCGCTCCCATCCACGACAAATCGGGCGCCCTGCGCGGCCGCTTGAGCGGCGACATTCCGTTCATCGATTTCTCCAGCGTCAGCGACGACAACGGGATCGCAACGTTGATCGCACCGCAATACACCGCCGGCGTGGCGCACAATGGCAGACATGACAGCGCCCGCTTTGCCGGCGTGACCTACTCCCAGATCCGCAGGGACGTGCACCCGGATTACCACCGCGAGAGGGATTGGACCCAGGAATGGGATTTCGATCTCAACCGGCTGGGCAAACTGGCCACCGACGTGGCGCCAGTCGCCACCTTTCCGGTGGCGCGCACGTCGACACCATTGCTTTCCATGGGCGACGCGGATCTCTGGACAGAAGAAGAGAAAAAGCGATTCCCATTGTTCTATCGTGTCGGCATGGGTATCCAGTTCGTCGGCGATCATCCCGAAAGGGGCCTCGACTCCGCGAACGAAACGATCGCAATCCCGCCCGGCGCGCATAAGCTCGGTTATGCGTACAAATGGGCGACAGGCGGCATCGTGACGCCGACATGGTCGAATGAGACGTTTGTCGTCGCGCGGGGAGACAACGGCCTGTTGCCCTCATTCGCGCTGCACGGCGACAGCGGTTCCCCATTGTTCGCCTGGGATGCCGAGCATAAGCAGTGGGTGCTTGCTGGCGTGACGGCGGATCTTAAATTGCCCGACGATGCGAGTTACGTCTACTGGTCGCACCTGCCATCGGACTTTATCGCCAGCGTTTTCGACAAGGACAATGATCCGGAAGTGGTCTTCGCGGCAGGCAAAGGCCCATTGCAATGGTCATTCGATCGCGCGCAGGGCGTGGGCAGCCTGACCCAGCAGGACCGCCAGTTCCTGATGCATGGCTACAAGAAGACGCCGGGCTTGGCCTATGCGGACGGCAACAGCGCGCTCGACTTCGAAGGTCTCGACGCCGGCAAGAACCTGTCCTTGCGCACCGCCGACGGCACCGGCCGTGGCGAAATCACCTTGCAAGACACGATCAACCAGGGAGCCGGCTCGCTGACCTTCCACGACAGCTACGAGGTTTCCCCGGAAACGGACCAGACCTGGATGGGCGGCGGCATCGACGTCAAGGAAAGCGCCACCGTGGTCTGGCGCGTCAACGGCGTGGCCGGCGACAACCTGCACAAGATCGGCCGCGGCACCCTGACCATCGCGGGCCAAGGCGTCAACCCGGGCGGCCTGAAAGTGGGTGACGGCAAGGTGATTCTGTCGCAACGGCCGGACGCCGGCGGCAACGTCCAGGCGTTCGACGGCATCACCCTGTCCAGCGGCCGCGCCGAAGTCGTGCTTGGCGACGGCAGGCAGGTCGACCCCGACCGTATCCAATGGGGCGCTCGCGGCGGGGTCCTGAACCTCAATGGCAATGACATCACGTTCAATCGACTGCACGCCAATGCCAAAGACCATGGCGCCACGATCACCAACACCGCGACGAAGACAGCAACCGTAACCATCAACCTCGCGCCCGTGGCCCCGCCAACGGTAAGCGATTACATACGGATGCCGGTCAGGGCGGGCGCCGGGCAACGGGGCGACCTTTATAAACAAGGGCTCAGCTTTTTCGTCCTGAAGCAGAACACCTTTGGCGCCGTCCCGACCTACGGTTCCGTGGCCAGCAACGACGACTGGGAATACGTGGGACAAACCTTGACCGTCGCGCTGGAGAAGGCGAACGAGCGCAAGCGGGAGTACTTCCCCGGACAGACGGAATTCCTGTTCTCGGGAACCCTGCGGGACAACCTCGACGTCCGCATCGCCAACCCGCCGAAAACGGTCTTCATCGCCGACGGCGGCATGGACCTCGGCGAAAACGCGTTCACGCAGCGGCAAGGCGAACTGGTCTTCCAGGGCCATCCAGTGATCCATGCGATCAACACCCCGGATGATGCGCGCAAGCTGCTCGATCTCGGGGATGACTCCGTCTGGACGCAATCCGTGTCGTTTGACCAGCCGGATTGGGAAACGCGCGAGTTCGCCGTCGGGAAACTGGCGCTGACAGACACCACTTTCCGCTTGTCACGCAACGCCACCCTGCTGGGCGACATTGTCGCGGAGCGCGCGCAGGTCATCCTGGGCAGCCCGCTGCTGTACCTCAACAGGAACGATGGCGGACCGCTGGGCCAGGAACCGCTGAAAGGCACATCCATCGCCAGCACGGACGCCGACAAGAGCCGTTACCAGGGCAAGGTTTCCCTGGGCGGACACTCAACACTGGACATCCACGAGCAATTCGCGGGCGCCATCGATGCCGGCGACAGCGCCATCAATGTCTTTTCCGATCAGGCGACGTTGACCGGCTACAGCCGCTTCAGCGCCAGCGCATTGACGCTGCACCGCGGCGCGCATCTGCGGGGAGCCGCCGGCTGGTATGGCGACAGCGTCATCACGGTGGCCGACGGCGCGGCGCTGACGCTGTCCGGCAACACCGCGAGCCTGCCATCGACCGACATCCGCCCGGCCGATTACTTCACCAACGGCATCCATCTGCTGGGCAGCGATGCCAGCGTGCACATGGCGCCCGGCAGCCATTCGTTCAGCGATATCTCCAGCCTGACGGCAAGCCACATCACATTGGGCACGCCGGCCGCAACCGCGCCGCCCCAGACCGTGTATGCCGGAGCCGTGACCGCCGCCCAGGCGGACATGCAGGCAAACGACCATTCCCGCTGGATCATCACGGGGGATTCCACGCTGAAATCGCTGCGCGCCAGCAACGCGATCCTGGGTTTCGACGACAAGGACCTGACGCAACAGGCGTTCATGACGCGGGCGAATCCCGGCTCTGCGCTGGCATTGAATCCGCCTCCGGCCGGGACGACGAAGGCGTCCTACACGCTGACCGTCGACACCGTTGCCGCATCGGACAGCGTGTTTGCCCTGCGCGTCGACCCGACCAGCGGCGAGCATGACCAGTTGACGGTCAGCACCCAGCTTGACGGCAGCGGCAACCGCTTGCGAATCACCGATTTCGGCATCCCTCGAAGCGGCGCTGCCGCGCAGGCCAGGGAAACGCTGCTGGTGAGCGCCCCATCATCCACGCCGGCAGACCTGTTCACGCTGGAGCAGGCTTTCGCAAACGTCGATGTCGCCGATACGCCAGCCCAGGGCAATCCATGGTTGGGCGGCCTTGCGGTCAGCCATGACGCGGACCAACGGCAATGGCGGCTCATCAGCCTGCGCAGCGATGCCCCCTGGCGGCTGATGCAAGATCGCCAGTTCGATTTGCTGCATCTGCCGACGGCGGGTCGCGTGGAATTGTCCCAACCCGGCGCGGGCTGGACCCCGCACACCCTGCAGACCGACACGCTGATCGCCAGCGGCGTGCATTTCGCCCTGAGCGCGCGGCCGCAAAGCGGCGAAAGCGACAGCATCCTCATCACCACCCTGGCCCAGGGCGGCGACAACAGCCTGGATCTCACGCTCCTGGTACACGACCCCGTGCCGCCCGACAGCAGCGGCGCCCTGCTGCTGGCAGCCGCCCCCGTGACGACGGCGGACAGTTATTTCAAACCCGGCTCCGTCACGCAGGGGCTCACCGTCTACACGCCCAATCTGGAAATCGTCAGCAACGGCACGCTGAAGAAATGGCAATTGGCATACAAGGGGCGCCCGGAGGCCTTGCCGCCCGGCGAGACACCGACGCCCGGCGATGCGCCGACGACGCCGCTGCCAGGCGATGCCGGTGGCGGCGACAAGGCAGAGCCCCCGCTCGGCACCGGATCGACCGACACGCCTCCCGGCGCGGACGCCACCGGCCCTGCCGATAACCCCGCCGACACGGGCGCCACCGGTCCCGTCGCCCCGCCAGCCGAGAAGGAACCCGGCCTGGATCCGCCCCCTGTCGGCACACCGGATACGGGTACCGCTGCGCGCGGCACGGGCGGCCTGTCGCTGTTCACGCCATTCTCATTGAGACTGTCCGACTTGGACGCCCTGCAATCGCGCGGGGGAATCATCGACCGGTTGCAACAATCCGGCATCACCGCGAACGATGACACCATCAAGCAGATTACCTCGGTACGGCGACAAATCCTCCGCACCAGCGTGCTGGCCAGCCTGCCGAAGGTCGCTTTCGTGCTTGAGACCAACCAGCTCAACAAACGGTTGGGAGACGTGCGCCAATTGAATGAACAAGCCGGGCTATGGTTCAAGACCAGCCACGGCCAGGCCGACTACGAGCAACTGCACCTGAAACACACCATGCTGCAACTGGGTCTTGACCGCAAGCTGGGCAGGCAGTTGTATGGCGTCATGGGAAGCTACACCCAAGGGTCCGCCCGAGGAGAAGGCGATCTGTCGGAAAAGCACACCACGGGCGGCATCGGCGTCTACTACGCGTGGATCAACGAGAACGGCCCCTTCATCGACGTCGTCGCCAAGTACTTGAA
The DNA here is from genome assembly GCF_001299375.1 of Achromobacter sp. 2789STDY5608621. Classification (NCBI taxonomy): domain Bacteria; kingdom Pseudomonadati; phylum Pseudomonadota; class Betaproteobacteria; order Burkholderiales; family Alcaligenaceae; genus Achromobacter; species Achromobacter sp. 2789STDY5608621. Next base: position 95,620 of record NZ_CYTU01000019.1, read on the forward strand.
AACCCGCCAGACCTACCATCTGCCGGTCAACCTGAACATTGACGGCCAGGACGCGCGATCCACGTCGCTGCTGGCCAGCGTGCAGGCGGGATGGCGGCAGAACCTGTTCAATGGCCGCGCCTTCATCGAACCCTCGATCGAAGTGGCCACCGGCCGCACCAGCGCCTATACGCTGCACGGCGCCGACAACAGCGTCGATGTGCAGATCAATGCCAGCACGCCGATCTATGCCAAGATCGGCGCCGCTGCCGGGTTGACCCTGGAGTCGGACGAACAGCATGCGCTGACCCTGTCCGCGGGGCTGTTCCGGCTGCAGAACCTGCGGCGCGGCGGCAGTGTCGAGATCCTGAACAACAGCGTTCCGGGAGACAGGTTGAGCAATCCGATGGCGGACGACAGCCGTTATCTGGTCAACGTGTCGCTCAACGCCAGGCTGTCGCCCAACTGGCGCGTTTACAGCCAGGTCGAAAGCAGCTTCGCCGGCAAACTGAAACACGACTACAGCGGCCAGGTCGGTGTGCGCTATCAGTTTTGAACCAGGATCGGCGTAATACGGCCGCCTGACGCCGCCGACGCCGCCATACGCGCCATCGTATGGAAAATAATATTTTTTCATTGGAACTCGCATGGCCAGGTCCAGATAATGGCTCCACATAAAAAAACCATACGGAGACATCAACATGACCAAGCCATGCATGGCGAGGCGCTTGCGGCTGGGCGCCGCCCTCGCGCTCGCCCTGGGCTTTTCCCCCGCCTGGGCCCAGGCCCCCTATCCCGCCAAGCCCATCACATTGATCGTGCCCTTCGCCGCGGGCGGCGGCGCGGACGTGGTGGCGCGCCTGGTGGCGGCGAAACTGCCGCAGCAGCTGGGCGGCCAGACCGTCATCGTCGACAACAAGCCGGGCGCCTCGGGCAACATCGGCGCGCAGCAGGTGGCGCGCGCGGCGCCTGACGGCTATACCTTCCTGCTGACCAACAGCACGCTCACGATCAACGCCGCGCTGCAGATGCGCGGCACGCCGGACGTGAAAAAGAGCCTGACGCCGATCTCGCTGCTGGTGTCGGCGCCGGTGGCGCTGGGCGTCAATCCCGCGATTCCCGCCAAGACGGTGCCGGAACTCGTCGCCTATATCCAGCAGAACAAGGACAAGCTGAGCTATTCGTCCTGCGGCAACGGCACGCCCCAGCATTTCGTGGGCGAGTCGGTCAAGCAGATGGCGAAACTGGACATCGTCCACGTGCCCTACAAGGGTTGCGCGCCCGCCATCAACGACGGGCTGGGCAACCAGGTGCCGGTGCTGTTCAGCACGATTCCCAACCTGGCCCCGCATGCGGACGCCGGCAAGCTGCGGATGATCGCGGTGGCCTCCAGGCAGCGGGTCTCGTTCCTGCCCAACGTGCCCGCCATCGCCGAGACCGCGCCCTTCGGCGACCTCGACATTTCCGTGTGGTTCGGCATCCTCGGCCCGCGCGATCTGCCCGCGGACGTGAAGACCAGGTTCGAGCAGGCGGTGGCCGCGACGATGGGCAACCCCGCCGTGCAACAGGAGTTCCGCGACCGCTACTACGAGGTGGTCGAGGCCGGCCCGGCCGCGATGACCCGGCAACTGGACACCGACCTGGGACTGTACAGCGCCCTGGCCAGCAAATCGGGCATCTCGCTGGACCCGCAATAGCCATCACGCAATACAAGGGAAACATCACGTGAGCACTTCCACCCGATACCAACAGGTCATCGACGACCTGGTCACCGCCAACCGCATCCTGGCCCGCTTCGGCGTGCTCGACGGCTTCGGCCATGTCAGCGTCCGTCACCCCGACAACCCCGCGCATTTCCTGCTGTCGCGCTCGCTGGCGCCGGAACTGGTGACCGCGCAGGACATCATGGAATTCGACGAAACCTCCGAGACCGCCGCCGCGGACGGCCGCAAGCCCTATCTCGAGCGCTATATCCACGGCGAGATCTATCGCGCGCGGCCCGACGTGCAGGCCATCGTCCACAGCCATTCGCCGTCGGTGATCCCCTATGCCGGATCGAATGTGCGCCTGCGCCCGATCTACCACATGGCCGGATTCCTCGGCGCCGGCGCGCCGGTGTTCGACATCCGCTGCTGCTTCGGCCACACCGACATGCTCGTCAGGAATCGCGATCACGGCCGGGAACTGGCGCAGACCCTGGGCCAGAGCAAGGTCTCGCTGATGCGCGGACATGGCTTCGTCGCGGTCGGCGGCGACATTCCGGTGGCGGTCTACCGCGCCATCTACACGGAGATGAATGCCTCGCTCCAGCAGAAAGCGATCGGCCTGAACGGCGAGATCACCTATCTGTCGGACGAGGAAGCGGCGCTGGCCGACGATATGATGGCCGGCGTCATGAATCGTCCTTGGGAGCTCTGGAAGAAGCAGGCGTCCGGGCAAGCGTGATCCCGCCGGCGATGGCGATGTTCACCGCGACCAGCGCCATCATCGCGCCCAGGACGACGTCGATGCCGTGGGCGGCGATCAGCCTGCCCGCGACATACGGAAACCCGAACGCGCCGGCGAAGTAGCCCAGCGTGAACACCTGCGACGCCACCGGCATCGACAGGTCCGATTCGCCGGCGATGTTGACCACCATCGCGTTCAGGGTCGAATACGTCAGGCCGTAGCCGGTGGCGAACAGCACGGTGGCGCCGACATAGAGCCAGACGCTGCCCGGATTCACCGCCAGCAGCGCGATGCCGGCCAGCGTCACCCCGAACAGGCACAGCGCCAGCGGCCGCAAGGGCAGTTTTCCGATCAGCGAGGCCACCGAAAAGCGCAGCGCCACCGTGGTGATGGTGAAGGTCAGGAAGAACGTGTCCGGCGTCAGGCGCAGCGGCCGCGCATACAGGCTTTGAAAGGTGGACAGTCCGGCAAACGTGCAGGCGGACAAGCCCATCATCAGCACGGGCATCCAGGCGCGCGATCGCAGCACCCGCCCCACCGCCGGCAGCGACAGCGCCACGGCGTTCATCGGCAGCTGCGGCAACCGCGCCAGCGGGCCGCGCAGCCCCCAGGCCAGCGCGGCCGCGGCCACGCAGACCGCCGCGTAGGCGCCAAAGGCGAACGGGGCGCCGCCGAACCGCGCCGCCAGGAAATGACCGAGGGGCGCGGCCAGCCCCAGGCCCAGCATCTGCGAGCCGGACAGCAGGGTCAGCGCCTCCAGCCGGGCCGCGGGCTTCAGGCAATGGATCAGCTGGATCGGCGCCAGCATGTAGAACAGCGCCCAGCCCAGGCCCAGCAGCACGCCGCCGGCATAGGCCACCGCGATGCCGGCGCTGGCCGCCAGGGCGAAGCAGCCCAGCGCCAGCGCCATGATGAGCGCGGCCGCGGCGATCACCGGCAGGATGCCGATGCGCTGCGCGATCCGGCCGGCAAAGGTGGAACCGGCCAGCGTGGCAAGGGTGCCGATGCTGATGACCGTGCCCGCCTCGGCGGCCTCGAAGCCGGCGGCCGGCAAGGCGTCGGCCAGCAGGAAGCTGGCGCCATAGGCAATGGCGAGCGCCAGGGCCGACAGCAGATAGGGAATCAGGAGCCGCGCCGGCACCCTGTCGGCCAACAGCGAGGCCGCATCCCGCGGCGCGATGAATGGCGGAATGGGCCGCGACGGCGGCATGGCAAGCGGCGGGCTGCGCATCGGTGCAACGGGCGTTGTGGGGTCCACGGATGCAGCACAGTACCAGCAATCCGGGCGCGCCAGGCGACCGGATTGCGCGCCCGCCGCGCGGGCAAAACTGTCAGGCGGGGCGACCAGGCCAGGCCCGGCGGTCAGAGCACCTCGTCTCGCAGGTAGTACCACCGGTACAGCAGCGCCTGGCCGATCCGGCGGAACGGCGCGAACAGGTGGCCGGGCAGCGGCGTGTTGTAAATCGGCAAATTCCAGCTGACCCCGTCCTGCCCCATCATGCGCTGCGCCAGGCGCCGGCCGGCATGCGCGGAGAACGCCACGCCGTTGCCGCCGTAGCCGAAGGCGTAGAACACCTGGCGCGCCGGATCGGGCTGGGTGATGCGCGGCATCATGTCGTGGCTGACGTCGACCCAGCCGGTCCAGGCGTAGTCCACGTCGATGCCGCGCAGCGCCGGGAACTTGCGCGCCAGGCCATCGCGCAGCAGCGCCAGGTGGCGCGGATGCTGCGCGTCGGCGCCGCGCAGCGCGCTGCGGCTGCCGATCTGCATGCGGCCGTCCGGCAACAGCCGGTAGTAGAAGCGCAGAGTGCGGGTATCGGTGATGAACACGGTGCTCTTCAGACCGGCCCGCGCCCGTTCGTCGGGCGTCAGCACCCGCGTCACCATGGAATTGGACAGGATCGGCATGATGCGGTTGTCCAGCAGCCGGTTCACCCCCTGCGCCGTGTAGCCGCCGGTCGCGAACGCCACGCGCCGGGCGCGCACGGTGCCGCCCGGGGTCTGCAGGCGGTAGCCGCCGCCCTCTTCGGTCCAGCCCAGCACCGGACTGCCCGGATGCAGCCGTACCCCCAGCGCGCGGGCCTGCCGCATGTAGCCGTAGGCCAGCTTCAGCGGATGCACGCCGATGCCGTCGGGTTCGAGCAAGGCGCCCATCGCCTCGTGGTCGTCGACGTAGCGCTCGCGCAGCTCGTCGCGGGTCAGCATGCGGGTGTCGTAGCCGAACTGCTCGCGCATCACCCGCGCCTCGTTGCGCAGGAAGTCCATCTTCTTCTCGCGGTGCGCGGTGTAGAGATGGCCGCCGGGCTGCGCATCGCAATCGATCTGCGCCACCAGGCTCTTCCAGTAGTCGAAGCCCTCGTGGATCTCGGCGTCCAGGCGGCGCGCGGTCTCCAGCCCCCAGCGTTCGATCCATTGCGAGCGGTATAGCCGGCCCGAGGCGTTCTGGCCCTGCCCGCCGTTGCGGCTGGTGCAGCCCCACACGGCGCGGTTGGCCTCCAGCACCACCGCCCGCACGCCGTAGTCGCGCGCCAGCGCCAGCGCCGCCGACAGGCCGGTGAAGCCCGAGCCGACGATGACCACGTCGGCCTCGATGTCGCCCTGGATCGGCCCGTCGTCCGCCGGCGGCGGTCCGGCCGTGGCGACCCAGTAGGTGGGCGCGTATTCCTGCCCGCGTCCGGGCGGCGACACCAGCGGGTCGTAGGTCGGGTTGTAGGCGCTGGCGGCCGGGCTGGCGGCTGGCGTGCCGGCGGGATCGACGAACGTGCCGGCGGTATTCGACAGATCGGAAGACATAGCGGCATCCATGGGGCGGTGTCCGGTGGCGGCGTCGGCTCAGGCGCGGGCCGGCAGCGCCGGGCGTTGCTTGCGGAAGGCGTTCTTGACGCGGATCTTGCCGTCCTGGAACGTGAACACGTCGACCATGTCGGCCTCGACCCGCGAGCCGTCCGCGGCGGTGCCGGTGAAGGTGCATTCCGACACGCCGCGGTCGCCCGCCACCCAGTGGCGGCCGTTGTTCCATTGCGCATCGGGAAAGTTCTTCCAGGCCGCCTCGAAGGCCGCGCGCACCGCCTCGCGGCCACTGTGCCGGGCGCCCCAGCGCTCGGGGCCGCCCACCGTTTCGAAGACGCAGTCCTCGCTCATGAAGGACATCAGGGCGTCGATATCGTGGCGGTTCCAGGCGGCCGCGAACTCGGCCAGCATGTCCACGGTGACGGTCTTGTGCATTGCCTACCCTCCTCGATCGCCGGGCGCGGCATGCGCCCAGGCTCTGGATCCAAGGTACGCGGGGGGTCGGGCAGGGTCTAGAACCAGACGCGGCAAATCGCTTGCACCAGCCTGCCGCCGGCGCGGGCGATGGCGCCGCGGCTCAGGCCGCCGCCGCCGCCGACGCCAGCCGCGCCGCGACCTCCTCGCCCCGCGTCAGGCCGCGCATGCCGATGAAGACCAGCCCGGGCGATTGCGCCTCGGGCGGACGCGCCGCGCGCGTGTCGAAGCGCACCCGCCGCCCGGCCAGTTGCACCAGCACCCATCCATGGCGTTCGGTGCGCACCCAGCCCTTGGCCCGCAGCCAATGGCGCGGCAGTTGCCGCAGGGCCTCGGCCAGGCGGTCGGCGTGCAACAGGGCCGGCGCCGGCCACAGCCAGCTTTGGAAGGGATGCCGTGGATCGTGCGCCGCGTGGCCGCAATGCGGTCCGCGGCACGCATGGGCCTCGGACGAGCCGCCGGCCAGCATCGCCAGTTCCACCCGCGCCTCCCGCGTCGCCACGATCGGCGCCCCGCCCGACTGCCTCCGCAGCCAGTCGCGCAGCGCCGGCAGGCCGGCCGCCGGCAGCAGGTCGGTCTTGTTCAGCACCAGCAGGTCGGCCGCGCGCAGCTGGCGTTGCGCGGTATCGGCCAGCAGGGGATCGGCCAGCGTGTCGCGGATGCCGCAGGCGTCCACCAGCACCACCACCGCCTCCAGTTGCAGCAGCGGATCCGACAGGCCCACCTGCGCGATGCGCCCGGGGTCGGACACGCCGCTGGCCTCGATCACGATCCATTCGGGCGCGGGGTCCAATGCCAGCACCCGCGCCAGCGCGTCGTCCAGGCCGCCGGCCATCGAGCAGCAGACGCAGCCGTTGGCCAGACGGATCACCTTGTCGGCGCGCTGCGCCAGCAGGCCGGCGTCGATGTCCACCGGCCCGAAATCGTTGACCAGCACCGCCGCGCGACGCCTGCCCGAGGCCAGCACGTGGTTCAGCAAGGTGGTCTTGCCGGCGCCCAGGAAGCCGCCCACCACCGTCAGCGGGATGCGCGCCATGTCAGGCCGCCTGGAGCGCCAGCGGCCGGCCGCCGATGACGGTGCCCAGCACCTCGATGTCCTTGAGCCGTTGCGGCGGCGCCTCCAGCGGATCGTCGCGCAGCACGCAGAAATCGGCGTGCTTGCCGACCTCGATCGAGCCGACCAGGTGGTCCATGTGCAGCGTGTAGGCCGCGCCCAGGGTGATGGCATGCAAGGCCGCTTCGACGCTGATGCGCTCGGACTCGCCCAGCACCCGGCCCGAGGCGGTCTGGCGGTTGACGGCGCACCAGGCCGTGAACAGCGGCCCCAGCGGCGTGATGGGCGCGTCCGAATGGATCGCGAACGGCACCCCTGCCCGCGCGGCCGAGGCGCAGGCGTCCATGCGGTTGGCGCGGTCCGGCCCCATGGTCAGGGCATGGTGGGCGTCGCCCCAATAGAAGATGTGGTTGGCGAACAGGTTCACGCACATGCCCAGGCTGGCCATGCGGCGGAACTGGGCCGCGTCCGCCATCTGGCAATGCTGCAGCGTGTGGCGGTGGTCGCGCCGCGGACTGCGGCGCAAGGCGCGGTCGATGGCGTCGATGGCCAGCTCGGTGGCCTCGTCGCCATTGGTGTGGATGTGCAACTGCGCGCCGGCGTCGTGATAGGCCTGCACCAGGGCGTCCAGCTCGCCCGGCGCGATGACCCAGATGCCGTTGGGCGCGCCGTTGTAGTAGCCCGGCCAGCGCACCCTGGCGGTGAAGCCCTGGATGGAGCCATCCACCACCAGCTTGACCATGCCCAGGCGCAGCTTGCCATGGTTGAGCCGGCCGGCCTCGCGCAGCTTCGCCAGGCAGGCGGCCGGATCGCCGGCATAGGCCAGCGCGGACGCCGCCGGCACGATGCGCACTGGATAGTCCGGCTCGGCCGTGACCCGCGCCAGCGTCGCCAGGCCCTCGTCGCCCAGTTCGTTGACGAGATCCGTGGCGGTGGTGACGCCGGCCCATTGCGCCACCTTGCCGAACATGCGCAGGCCGTTTTCCGACAGGCCCACGGTGCGGAACGGATTGCCGATCAGCCGCATCACCGGGAACATGGCGGCGAACTCGCACAGCTCCCCGCTGGGCTGGCCGTCGGCAAAGCGGCTGATGCCCTCGATATCGGTGTCGCGGTCGATGCCGGCGCGCGCCAGCATCGGCGTGTTCACATTCATGAGGTGCATGCTGGCATGCATCACCACCACCGGCCGGTCGGCCGACACCGCGTCCAGGTCGCGCACGCTCATGCGCTGGCCGCCGAAGAAGATCGGATCGAAGCCCCAGCCGATCAGCGCCTGCGCCGGCGCCAGGCCGGCGGCGAACTCACGCAGGCGCGCCGCCACCGCCTCGAAGCTCTTCAGCCCCGGCCACACGCGGCCGTCCGGCCCGCGCCGGTCGTAGTAGCCGACATAGGCGAACTGCCACATGCCGCCTTCCGGCAGGTGGCAGTGCCCTTCCACCAGGCCCGGCATCAGGATGTGGTCGGCATAGCGCTCGTCCAGCGCGGCGTCGCCCCAGCCAGCCAGGTCTTCGCGGCTGCCCACGCCGAGGATGCGGCCCTCGCGCACCGCCACGTGCGTGGCGCGCGGCTGGGCCGGATTCATCGTCAGGATGGCGCGCGCGGCGTAGATCGTCGTGCGGGCGGAAGACTCGGTGTCATGCATGCTGCGTGCTCCAGGTTGAAGGGTCCGCCAGCGCCTGCGGATCGGGCTTGTTCCAGGCCTTGCCCGGCACCGCGTCGATCAGGCGGCGCGTGTACTCATGCCGGGGGTGGTAGAAAATGGCGGCGGCGCGGTCCAGTTCCACCAGTTGCCCGCGCCGCATCACGGCGATGCGGTCGCAGATCTGCGCCGCCACCCGCAGGTCGTGGGTGATGAACAGCACCGACAGGTCGAACTGGTCGCTGATCGTCTTGAGCAGGTCCAGCACCTGCGCCTGGATCGACACATCCAGCGCCGAGACCGCCTCGTCGGCCACCAGCAGCCGCGGCTTGAGCGCCAGGGCGCGGGCGATGCCGACGCGCTGGCGCTGGCCGCCCGAGAACTGGTGCGGATAGCGTTCGCCGGCATCGCCGCCCAGCCCCACCAGCGCCAGCAGTTCGCGCGCCTCGCGCAACGCGGTCTGCCGGCTCTCGCCGAAACCGATCGGCCCCTGCGCGACCGAATCGACCACGCGCTGGCGCGGATTGAGCGAGGCGTAGGGGTCCTGGAACACCATCTGGATCTGGCGCCGGTAGGGACGGAACTGGCGCGGCGTCATGCCCACCAGCTCACGCCCCTCCAGCTGCACGCTGCCGCTGTCGGGCGCCAGCAGTCCGATCAGGGCGCTACCCAGGGTGGACTTGCCGGACCCGGATTCGCCCACCAGCCCCAGGGTCTCGCCCTGGCGGATCTCCAGCGAGATGTCGCGCAACGCGTCGACCCGCCGCCCGCCGGTGACGAAGGTCTTGCACAGGTTGGCCACGCGCATCAGGGGCGGCGTGGCGGCGGCCTCCTCCTTACCCTCGGGCTTGTGGGGCACCGCCGCGATCAGCTGGCGGGTGTAGGGATGCTGCGGCCGGTTCAGGATGTCGTCGGCCGCGCCCGCCTCCACCACCACGCCCTGGCGCATCACCACGATGCGATGGGCAATGTCGGCCACCACGCCGAAATCGTGCGTGATGAAAATGACGCCGATCCCCATGCGCCGCTGGATGTCCTGGATGAGCGCCAGGATCTGCGCCTGCGTGGTGACGTCCAGCGCGGTGGTGGGCTCGTCGGCGATCAACACGTCCGGCTCCAGCGCCAGCGCCATCGCGATCACCACGCGCTGGCGCTGGCCGCCGGACAGCTGGAACGGAAAGGCGTCATACATGGCCGCGGGCTCGGGCAGCAGCACCTGGCCGAACAGGTCCAGGACACGTTGCCGGCGCGCGCCGGCATCCAGCCGGGTGTGCCAGGCCAGCACTTCCTCCACTTGCCGGCCCACGCGCATGAGCGGATTGAGCGCGGTCATGGGCTCCTGGAACACCATGCCGAACTTGCGGCCGCGCAGGCCCTGCCAATCCGCCGCCGACAGGCCGACCAGGTCGCGCCCGCCGTACAGGATCTGGCCCTGCGTCACGCGCAGCTGGTCCGGCGGCAGCAGGCCCATGATGGCCTGCGCGGTGACCGACTTGCCCGACCCCGATTCCCCCACCACGCACAGGATCTCGTTGCGGTTCACCGTGTAGGACACGCCTCGCACCACCGCCGGGCCGCCGTTGAGGGTGGACACGCCGAGATCGCGGACTTCAAGCAGTGCGCTCATCAGGCCCTCCGTTTGCTGGCCAGCTTGGGGTTGAGGGCATCGTTCAGGCCGTCGCCGATCAGGCTGACCGCCAGCACCGTGACGAAAATGGCCGCGCCCGGCAGGGTCACGGCCCACCACGCCGTCAGGATGTAGGGCCGGTTGCTGCCGATCATCAGGCCCCAGCTCATCACGTTGGGATCGCCCAGCCCGAGGAAGGACAACCCCGCCTCGAACAGGATCGCGGTGCCGATGGCCAGCGTGGCCGACACGATCAGCGGCGCCAGCGCGTTGGGCAGGATGACGCGCCAGATGATGCGCGCGTTGCTGGAGCCGATCACCCTTTCGGCCAGCACGTATTCGCGCTGCTTCAGGCTCAGGAATTCGCCCCGCGCCAGGCGCGCGGTGCCGGTCCAGCTGACCACGCCGATGGCCACCGCGATAGTGGTCAGCGAGGGGCTGAACAAGGTCACCAGCACCATGGCGAACAGCAGCGCCGGCAGCACCTGGAAGAACTCCGTGATGCGCATCAGCGTCTCGTCGACCCAGCCGCCGTAATAGCCGGCCAGCGCGCCCACGGTGATGCCGATGGCCATCGACAGCACCGCCGCGACCACCCCGACCAGCAGGGTGGCGCGGCCGCCATGGATCAGGCCGGTCAGCACGTCCCGGCCGAGATAGTCCGAGCCGAGCAGCAGGTCGCCGCCCGGCGGCTCCATCGGCGCGCTGGCGATCTCGAACGGATCCGCCTGCATCACCAGGGGCCCGAACAGCACCAGCGCCAGGATGGCGGCCAGCAGCAGCACGCCGATGAGCGCGCCGGGGTTGCGGACGAACACGCGCAGCGCCTCGTACGCGGGCCGCGCCGATCGCGGGCGGGCCGCGTCGGCGACGCCGCCGGAAAGCGTGGGAGGGGCTTGGCTCATGAGGTCTTTATCCTGGGATCGATCAGCCGGTAGGCCAGGTCGGTGAGTTGGTTCATCACCACCACCAGCAGGGACGCGAACAGCAGGATGCCGAGCAGGGTCGGATAGTCGCGCCGCAGCACGGAATCGAACGCCAGCCGGCCCAGGCCCGGCCAGTTGAAAACCGTTTCCACCAGGATGGCGCCCGCCAGCACGTTGCCGAATTGCAGCCCTAGCATGGTCACCACCGGCAGCACGCCGTTGCGCAGCGCGTGCCGGTAGAGCACGATGCGCTCCGGCAGCCCCTTGGCGCGGGCGGTGCGGATGTAATCGGCCGCCAGCGCATCCATGACGCTGGCGCGCGCCAGCCGGCTGTATTGCGCCAGGTACACGAACGCCAGCGTGAAGGCCGGCAGCACCAGGTGGTGCAACACGTCCAGCACCCCGGCCCAGCCATCCTCGGGGCCGCCCGCCGAACGCATGTCGGACACCGGGAACAGCGGCAGCGCCGAGGCGAACAGGATGATGAGGATGATGCCGGTCCAGAACACCGGCGCGGAATAGCCCACGATCGACATCAGCGTGATGCCCTGCGACAGCGGCCCGTTGGGCTTGCGCGCCGCCAGCGTGCCCAGCGCGGTGCCGGCCACGAAGGCGCTGGACACCGACGTCACCACCAGCAGCAGCGTGGCCGGCACGCGTTCCCAGATCAGCTGCGCCACCGGCAGGTTGAAGAAATAGGAATAGCCCAGATCGCCGCGCGCCACCTGCGACAGATACAGTCCCAGTTGAACCAGGAACGGCCGGTCCAGCCCGTACTGGACCCGCAACTGGGCCCGCAGTTCCTCGCTGATGCCCCCCATGGAGCCGGCGATGGTCTCGACCGGATCGCCGGGCGAGATGTGGATCAGCAGGAAATTGAGCGTCACCACCGCCAGCAGCAACACCACCGCGTAGCCGATCCGACGCGCGAGATAGCGCAACATGGCCGCCTCCCGCTATTGCAAGTAGGTATCGTCAAGCGGCGACAGCAGGCCCCAGATGCCATCGGGCAGGCCATGCACCTTCTTGGACGACAGCGTGTGGTACGGAATGATCGTCAGGAAGTCGATCGGCAGGTCCTCGGTCACGATCTGCTGGAACTGCGCATACAGCGCGCGGCGCTTCGCCTCGTCGGTTTCCGTGCCGGCCTGTTCCAGCAATTCGTCGACCTTGGGGTTCTTGTAGGACTGGGTGTTGGTCCAGATGATGTCGCGGATATTGCTCGACAGGTAGGTGCGGTGCACGCCGATCACCGGATCGCCCCAGTTGAAGACCAGGTCGGTGGTCATGTCGAAATCATGGCTGGCGATGCGCTTGGCCCAGGTCGGGAAGTCGGGCGAAGCGCGCACCTGCACCGCGATCCCCACCTTCTTGAGCTGGCTGCGCAGGTACTCCGCCACGTTCTTGCCCTGCACGTCGCTGCCGGGCATGTAATCGACCGTCAGGGTCATGCGCTCACCCTTGCCGTCTTTCTTGAATCCGGCGTCATCCAGCAACTGCTCGGCCTTCTTCAGATCGAGCGGGTACTTCTTCAGGTCCTGGGTCGCAAAGGGGCTGGAGGCCACGATCGGCCCGTCCGCCGGCTGGGCGAAGCCGGCGTTCAGCGCCTTGGTGATGAAGCCCTTGTCGGTGGCGTAGGCGATCGCCTGCCGCACGCGCACGTCGTCCAGCGGCTTGCGCGCGGTATTGAACGCCAGCCAGCTGAGCGCGCCGATGCCCTCGTAGCCACGGTTGGTCATGACGATCTGCGGGTTGTCCTTGGCGCGGCGCAGGATGGTCGGCTCGGTCATGTACGGCAGCACGCCGATGTCGCCGCGCTCCAGCCCGATCAGCAGGTTGGTGGCGTCGGGATTGATCTTCACCACCACCCGGTCCAGGTAGGGTTTGCCTTTCTCGAAGAACTTGTCGAAACGCTCCAGCACGATCTCCTGGCCCGGCTTGAAGTCCTTGAGCGTGAACGGGCCCGAGCCGACCACGTTGGCGGAATTGCGCGGATGGTTCTTCAGGTCCTGGCCGTCGCCATAGATGTGCTTGGGCAGCACCGGCATCAGCGCCGGCGACAGCGCCAGCAGGATCGCCGGGTGCGGCCGGCTCATGCGCAGCACGGCGGTGTAGGGATCGGGCGTATCGACGCTTTCGACGGGCGCCAGCATGCTCTGGAACGGATGGTTCTGCTTGACCGCCATCACCGAGAACGCCACGTCCGCCGACGTCACCGGCTGGCCGTCGTGGAACAGCGCGTCGTGACGCAGGTGCAGGGTCAGCGATTTCGCGTCCGGCGCCAGTTCCCACGACTGCGCCAGGTAGGGTTGCGGCTTCCAGTCGGCGTCGTAGCGCAGCGGGCTGGCGAACAGCTGGGCGCTGGGCAGCGCCGTGGCAATGCCCGATTGCACCGCGCCATTCAGGTGCCGCGGCACCTGCGTCGAGCCGATCACCAGCGTGCCGCCCGGCTTGGGCGCATCGGCGGCCACGGCCGCGTGCGTGCCGGCCGCCATTGCCCATGCTGTCAGTATTGCGGCAAAGCCGCGTGTCGCGCTGCGCATCATCCACCCCTTGGTATTGTTGGCATGAGCCATTCAAACGATGGCGGTAGCGCTAGCCTAGTCAACCCGGGGGCCCCCGCTTAGTACCAAACCGCCGGACTTGTTGGTGCCAGGCCGGCGGTTGACCCGGCTCAGCGCGCGCCGGCCGCCAGCGCCCGCGCATACAACGCCGCCACCGCGCAGCTGTCGACCCGCGCCTGCACCGCGTCCGAGCGGCTCGTCAGCAGCACCGGCACGCGCGTGCCCAGCACCAGGCCGGCGGTGGCCGCGCCGGCCAGCCAGGTCAGCTCCTTGTAGAGCATGTTGCCGGCCTCGATATCGGGCACCAGCAGGATGTCGGCATCGCCCGCCACCGGCGAGACGATGCCCTTCTGCTCGGCCGCCTGGCGCGAGATGGCGTTGTCGAACGCCAGCGGGCCGTCGATCTGGCCGCCGCGGATCTGCTGGCGGTCGGCCATCTTCGACAGGGCCGCCGCATCCAGCGTGGCCGGCATCGCCGGGTTGACCGATTCGGTGGCGCACAGCACCGCCACCTTGGGCCGCGCCACGCCCAGCGCGCGCGCCAGGTCGATGGCGTTCTGGGCGATGTCGGCCTTCTCCTGCAAGGTCGGGGCGATGTTGACGGCGGCGTCGGTCAGGATTAACAACTTGGGATAGGCCGCGGCCGCCATCACGAAGGCGTGGCTGATGCGCCGGCCGGTGCGCAGCCCGGATTCGCGCGCCACCACCGCCGACATGAAGTGGTCGGTGTGCAGGCTGCCCTTCATCAGCATGCCGACCGCGCCGTCGCGCGCCAGGCCGGCCGCGGCGCGCGCGGCCAGCGCCTCGTCGTCGGGGGTGTCGACGATCTCCAGCGAGCCGGGGCGCAGGCCCAGCTCGGCCATCAGGGCCGCCAGCCGGGCCGCCGGCCCGACCAGCAGCGGCTCGATGTAGCCGGCCTCGCGCGCCTGCACCGCCGCCCCCAGGCTGGACGCGCACAGCGGATAGGCCACCGCCGTGCGCACCCGCCCGGCCGACAGCGCCGCGGCCCGCAGCGGCTCGAACAAGCGGTCGCTGGCCATGGCGTCAGCCGCGCACCGGGTCGATCGGCAGCGGCACCTCGCCCGGCTGGAACGGCTGGTTGACGTAGCGCTTGTACTTGTCCAGCAGGCGCAGCGGCTGCTTGAGCGCGTCGCGGCGGAACGGATCGCCCAGCTCCTGGCTCACCATCATTTCCAGCACGGTGGTCTTGCCCTCGGACTGCGCCTTGCACGCGGCCTGCAGCGCCGCGCCGACCTGGTCGGCATGCTCGACCCGGATGCCCTCGGCGCCCATGGACCGCGCCAGTTCCGCGAAGTTGGGATTCTGCAGGTTGCTGCCGACGAAACGGCGGCCGTAGAAGTCCACCTGGTTTTTCTTTTCCGCGCCCCACTGGCCGTTGTGGAACACCACCGCCGTCACCGGGATGCGCTCGCGCACGCAGGTCAGCAGCTCCTGGAAGCTCATGCACCAGGCGCCGTCGCCGACGTAGGCCACCGCCGGCCGGTCGGGCCGGCCCAGCTTGGCGCCGATCAGGGCCGGCAGCGCGTAGCCGCAGTTGCCGAAGCTCATGGCCGCCAACATCGAATCCGGCTCGTCGAAGCGCAGGTAGCTGTTGGACACCGAGCAGATGTTGCCGATGTCGGTGGACACCATCACGTGCTTGGGCATGGCGCGCTCCAGTTCGCGCAGCATGCGGCGCGGATGCATGCGGCCGCCGCCATGCTCGATGATGTCCAGGCTCCAGTCGTCGCGCTCGTGCGACCAGCCGTCCAGTTCCTTTTCCCAGGCGCTTTTCTGCGCGCCGATCTCTTCGCCGCGCGCCGCCTTGGTGGCCACGCAGGCGACCTCGCGATCGCGCAGCTTCGCGGCCAGCGCCGCCGCGGCCGGCTTGGCGTCGCCGCAGATGCCCACCGACACCGGCCGCACCAGGCCCAGCATGCGGTGGTCGGCGTCGACCTGGATGATGCGCGCGTGCTGCGGCCAGTAGTCCAGCCCGTGCTGCGGCAAGGTGCCGAAGGGCCCCAGGCGCGTGCCCAGCGCCAGCACCACGTCGGCCTGCGACAGCAGCTTCATGCCGGCCTTGGAGCCCTGGTAGCCCAGCGGCCCGCACCACAGCGGATGGCTGGCCGGGAAGGCGTCGTTGTGCAGGTAGCTGGTGACCACCGGCGCGCCCAGCAGCTCGGCCAGCGCCACGCATTCGGCCTGGCCGGCCGAGAACAGCACGCCGCCGCCGGCCACGATCACCGGGAATTTGGCGCTGGCCAAGAGGCGCGCGGCCGCTTCCAGGTCTTCTTCGGACCCCGGGCCGCGGCGGATGCGGCGCGGCTCCGGAATGGCCACGTCGATCTCGCCATAGAAATAGTCGCGCGGAATGTTCAG
The DNA here is from genome assembly GCF_001299375.1 of Achromobacter sp. 2789STDY5608621. Taxonomy (NCBI): domain Bacteria; kingdom Pseudomonadati; phylum Pseudomonadota; class Betaproteobacteria; order Burkholderiales; family Alcaligenaceae; genus Achromobacter; species Achromobacter sp. 2789STDY5608621. The sequence continues at coordinate 111,503 of NZ_CYTU01000019.1, forward strand.
CTGGGTCGGGCCGCGCTCGGCCAGCGCGTTGTCGAAGGCCTTGGCGGTGAATTCGGCCATGCGGTCGGGGCGGTTGACGTGCGCCTGGTACTTGGTGATGCGCGAGAAGATCGGCAGCTGCTCGGTTTCCTGGAAGCCGCCCAGGCCCATGCCGGAGGTGCCGGTCTCGGGCGTGATCGCCACCACCGGGCTGTGGGCCCAGTAGGCCGCGGCCACGCCGGTGACGAAGTTGGTGATGCCGGGACCGTTCTGCGCGATGCAGACGCCGTGGCGGCCGGTGACGCGCGAATAGCCGTCGGCCATGTGGGCGGCGCCCTGCTCGTGCACCGTCGGCACGAAGCGGATGCCGGCGGCCGGGAACAGGTCCAGCGCGTCCATGAAGGCCGAGCCGACGATGCCGAATACGTCCTTGACGCCCTGCGCCACCAGCGTCTCGACGAACGCTTCGCTGGGGGTCATGTGTTGCTTGCTGCTCATGTCTCTCTCCTGGCGGACCGGCGCGGCTTGGATTGCATATTGGCCGGGGTAAACCGATACTGCAGCAGAAGCCCGGCGTTTCCCACCCTGCGGCGTTCCATTTTCTGCAGAATCCGCACCAACCTGGCGGCCTTTCGCCAAATCTTCAAATATTGAAAGATGAAAGACGAATCCTCCGCGGCGCTGCGCGCGCTGACCCTGCTGGAACAGGTCGCCGGTTCCGAGGCGCCGGTATCGCTGGCGGCGCTGACCGAGGCCACCGGCCTGCCCAAGCCGTCGGTGCTGCGCATCCTGTCGCGGCTGGTGGACGCCGGCATGCTGCTGCGCGAACCGGCCGGCAAGAGCTACATCACCGGCCCGCGGCTGGCGCTGCTGGCGCGCGACACCCTGCTCAATTCGCCGCTGCGGGCCGAGCGCCACCGCATCCTCGACAGCCTGGTCGACGAGATCGGCGAGACCTGCAACTGCACCATGCTGGACGGCGACGAGGTCATCTACCTGGACCGGGTCGAGACCGCCTGGCCGCTGCGCGTCAACCTGCAGCCCGGCTCGCGCGTGCCGCTGCATTGCAGCGCCAGCGGCAAGCTGTTCCTGGCGCACATGCGGCGCGAGGCGCGCGCACGGCTGCTGGCGGCGGCGCCGCTGCCGCGCTACACGCCCAACACGCTATGCGACGCGGCGGCGCTGGAACGCGAGCTACTGGCGATCCGCAAGGAAGGCGCCAGTTTCGACCGCGAGGAATTCCTGCTGGGCATCGTCTGCATGGCGGTGCCGATCATGCGCGGGCGCCGCGCCATCGCCGCGGTGGCGCTGCACGCGCCGGTGGCGCGGCTGTCGATCGACGGCGCGCGCGCCTGGCTGCCGCGCATGCAGGAAGCGGCGCGGGCGCTGGCCGGCACCTACGAACCGTCGGCCTGACGCGCCGAGGCCCCGCCCTTGGCGAGGCCGCCCTGACGGCCGTGGCGGGCGCCCAGGCCTTACACTGTCGGCCGAATCCGTATTTATCGCAGTTCCTGCGAGAGCCTGACCGTGACCCAGACGCCCTTTACCACCCTGCCCCTCCTGCCCGCCCTGCTCGACAACCTGCAAAGCCTGGGGTTCGAGCACATGACGCCGATCCAGGCGCAAAGCCTGCCGCTGATCCTGGAGGGCCGCGACCTGATCGCGCAGGCCAAGACCGGCAGCGGCAAGACCGCGGCCTTCGGCCTGGGCGTGCTGCAGAAGCTCGACGCCACCCGCCTGACGCCGCAGGCGCTGCTGCTCTGTCCGACCCGCGAGCTGGCCGACCAGGTGGCGCAGGAACTGCGCCGGCTGGCGCGCCAGATCGCCAACGTCAAGATCCTGACGCTGTGCGGCGGCGCCGCGGCCCGCCCGCAAGCGGAATCGCTGGCGCGCGGCACCCACATCGTGGTGGGCACGCCCGGCCGCATCCAGGACCACCTGGAACGCGGCAGCCTGGACCTGTCCGGCCTGACCACGCTGGTGCTGGACGAGGCCGACCGCATGGTCGACATGGGCTTCTACGACGATATCGTGGCGATCGCCTCGCATTGCCCCGCCAAGCGCCAGACCCTGCTGTTCTCGGCCACCTACCCCGACAATATCCGCAAGCTGAGCGCGCGCTTCCTGCGCAACCCGGCCGAGGTCAAGGTCGAGGCCCAGCACGACGCCAGCCGCATCGAACAGATCTTCTACGAGATCGACCCCGACGAGCGCCTGGACGCCGTGGCCAGGCTGCTGGCGCATTTCCGCCCGGTCTCGACGCTGGCCTTCTGCAACACCAAGATCCGCAGCCACGACTTGGTCGAACGGCTGCAGGCCGAGGGCATCAGCGCCCTGGCGCTGAACGGCGACCTGGAACAGCGCGAGCGCGACGAGATCCTGATCCAGTTCGCCAACCAGAGCTGCGCCGTGCTGGTGGCCACCGACGTGGCCGCGCGTGGCCTGGACATCCAGAACCTGGGCGCGGTCATCAACGTCGACGTCACCAAGGACACCGAGGTCCACGTGCACCGCATCGGCCGCAGCGGCCGCGGCGAGCAGAAGGGCCTGGCCCTGAGCCTGTGCTCGCCCGACGAAATGCGCTGGGCCAACCTGATCGAGCAATACCAGGGCGCGCCGCTGACCTGGGGCGACCTGAAATCGCTGCGCCCCAAGGCCGACCGGCCGTTGCGCGCGCCCATGGTGACCCTGTGCATCCAGGGCGGCAAGAAGGACAAGCTGCGCCCCGGCGACCTGCTGGGCGCCCTGACCGGCGACGGCGGCCTGGCCTTCGAGCAGGTCGGCAAGATCAACATCACCGAGTTCAACGCCTACGTGGCGCTGGACCGCAAGATCGCCAAGCAGGCCTTCTCGCACCTGTCCAACAGCAACATCAAGGGCCGGCGCTTCCGCATGCGCTACCTCGAGGAACTGTAAGCATTCGTCAGCGGGCGCCCGCCACGCGGACGTAAACGCTTGATGGTCATATTCGGGATTTGCAATAATGGCCCACCTCGCGCCACCCTGGCGCGGGAGCGGGAACCAAAGGCTCGGCGTGCGCTCCAACCGGCGCATTGCATCCCTTAACCATCAAAAGAGAAATCCACCATGATCAAGTCCGATGACACCGGCAAGCTGATCCTGCGCCTGACCCTCGGTATTCTGATTCTGCTCCATGGCCTGTTCAAGATCACCGGCGGCGGCGTCGGCGGCATTGGCGGCATGCTGTCCTCGCACGGACTGCCCGGCTTCCTGGCCTATGGCGTCTACATCGGCGAAATCCTCGCGCCGGTGCTGCTGATCGTTGGCATCTACACCCGCCTGGGCGGCCTGATCATCGCCATCAACATGGTGGTCGCGATCCTGCTGGCGCACACCGGCCAATTCACCAGCCTGACCAACAACGGCGGCTGGGCGCTGGAACTGCAAGGCATGTTCCTGTTCACGGCCCTGGCCATCGCCTTCATGGGCGCCGGCCGCTTCAGCCTGGCCGGCAACGGCGGCCGCTGGAACTGACCGCCCCGGCGCAAACCGCGCCACCCGGAAGGCCGCCGCGAGGCGGCCTTTTTTCATGGGCGCAAGGCCGGCGCGCGCCGGAACAATTGCTACGAACGACATCAACGGTCACGCCGGCGCAAACATCCGTCACCTGAAAGCTGTTTCGGATCCATTACAGACCCAGAACTCGCCCCCGCGGCCATGGCCTAATCCCTACGAGCCCAAAGAAGGCGTGACGCACGCCAGGCGCTCGGCAGGAGATCCCAAATGAAGAAGACGATTCTGTTGATGCTGGCGATGGCCAGCGCCCTTTCCGGTTGCGTGGTGGTGCCGGCGCGTCCGGCCTACTACCGGCCGGCGCCCGCCTATTACTATTACCCTGCGCCGCATTACTACTACCACGGCTATTGATCCACGCGCCCCATCGCGCAAAGGAAACGCCATGAATGCCATCGCCAGGATTCCCCACTTGCGTCCGTTGGCCGCCGCCATCCTGATGACGGTCGGCGCGGGCGCGGTGGCGCAGACCTATGCGCCGCCGCCCGCGCCGCCCGCGCCAGCCGCCCCGGCCTACGACAGCGGCGATCCCGCCAATGCCAACCTGGCGCCGATCGACCGCAGCCCCCAACCGCCCCCGCCCCTGCCGGTCTACACCCAGCCGCCCGCTCCCGGCGACGGCTACATGTGGGTTCCGGGTTACTGGAGCCTGAACCGCTACGGCTATTTCTGGGTCCCGGGCGCCTGGGTGCTGGCGCCCTACACCGGCGCGCTGTGGACCCCGGGGTACTGGGGCTTCGTCGACGGCGTCTACCTGTGGCACGCCGGCTACTGGGGCCCGCATATCGGCTTTTATGGCGGCATCAACTATGGTTTTGGTTATATCGGCATCGGCTTCGTCGGCGGCTATTGGGACCATGACCGGTTCTTCTACAACCGCGCCGTGACCAACATCAACGTCACCCGCGTCACCAACGTCTACAACCACACGGTGGTGGTCAACAACAATATCGACAACCGCCGCATCAGCTACAACGGCGGTCCGGCGGGCATCCAGCGCCGGGCCGATCCGCGCGAGGTTGCCGCGCGCAACGAGCCGCACCGTCCGCCCACCGACTTGCAACGCGGCTTCGCCCGCGATGCCGGCGGCAACCGCGCCCAGTTCTTCGACCGTAACCAGGGACGTCCGCCGCAAGCCTTCGTCGACCACGCGCCGCCGCAAGGCCAGCGCCCTGGCGGCGGCCCCGGCAATGGCCCCAATGGCGCCGGACCCGGCGCGCGGCCGGACATGAACCGCGGCAATCCCGCCGCCATGCCGGCAGGCGCGGCCCCGGGGCAGGCGCGCACGCCGCCCCAGGCGCAGCAGCCCGGTCCGGGACGCGCGCCGCAGGCCGAGGCCCCGGGCCAGCCGCGTGGCCCGCAGGCGCAGCCCCAGGGCCAATTCCATGGCTCGCCGCAGGCCGCCCCGCCCGCGCGCGGACCGGCCCCGCAGGCCCAGCCGCAGGCGCGTCCGCAACCGGCG
>NZ_CYTU01000020.1:0-61672 GCF_001299375.1 Achromobacter sp. 2789STDY5608621
GGCGGGCGGCGTGGCGGCGGTCTGCTCGGCCATGGCGGCGGCCCAGTCGTCCTGGGCGGGCTTCAGGCCATCCGCCTGGGTGGGCGGATTGGCGCGGGATTGTTCGGCGAGCGCGTCGGCCCAGTCGTCGGCCGGGGACGAGCCGGAGCCGGGCTCGTTCTTGTCAGTCATGGTCGGGGGCCTCGTTAGATTCGGTATCGTAGGTAAACATGTTCTGCACGCGCAGGGCGTACTGGCCGTTAAAGACGCCGTAGCCGCATTCCATCAGCGGCACGCCATCGACGTGGGCAATGACGGTCTGCGGCACATCCACGGGCAGGATGTCGCCGACCTTCATGCGCATCAGTTCGCGGATGTTGGACGGAATGCGCGCGAATTCGGCGACCACGTCGATGTCGGCGCTGCGCACCTGGCGTGAAAGCTGTTGCGACCAGCGCTGGTCGACTTCTTCCAGCGTGGTTTCCTGCAGCGGCCGCGTGAGCAGGTCGCGCACCGGCTCGATCATGGAGTAGGGCAGGCAGATGTTCAGGTCGCCGCCGGTCGCGCCGAATTCGATGTGGAACGAGGTGACGACCACCACTTCATTGTTGCCGGTGATGCTGGCGAACTTGGTGTGCATCTCCGAGCGGACGTAATCGAATTCGATCGGGTAGACGGGGTCCCAGGACTTGCCGTAGCTTTCCAGGGTCAGGTTGAGCAGGCGCCGGATGATGCGCTGTTCGGTGGTGGTGAAGTCACGGCCCTCGACCCGCGTGTGGTAGCGGCCATCGCCGCCGAACAGGCTGTCGATGACCAGGAACACCAGGTTCGGGTCATAGGTGAACAGGGCGGTGCCGCGCAGCGGCTTCATCTGCACCATGTTCAGGTTGCTGGGAACCGGCAGGTTGCGTTCGAAGTCCGCGTACTTCTGGATCTTGATGGAACCGACGGTGATGTCGGCGCTGCGGCGCATGAAATTCAGCAACACGCTGCGCATCTGGCGCGCAAAGCGTTCGTTGATGAGTTCCAGCGTCTGCATGCGCCGGCGCACCACGCGGTCCGGCGAGCTCAGGTCATAGGCACGGGCGCCGTCGTTGGGGCCCGCGGATTCCTTTTTGCTGTCGCTCTCGCCCGTGACGCCGGCCAGCAGCGCGTCGACTTCGTCCTGCGAAAGAAACGCCTCGTAGGCCATGCTTATTGCACCACGAACGCCGTATACAGTACGTCGGTGACATACTGGCCGTCCGGCAGGGGCGCGAACGGGCGGTTGACGGCTTGCTTGATGGCGTTGGCCATGTCGGTCTTGCCCTGTTGCGTCTGCACGCCGGTGGGCGATTGCGAAGACAGCACCATCAGGATGCGGCTGCGCACTTCAGGCATGTACTTTTCAAGGCGGATACGGGTCTGCTCGTCGCTGACGCGCAGGGTCAGGCCGACGTGCATGATGCGCTCGGTGTCGGCGTTCTGCAGCGTGACCGTGAAGGCCTCGATCGGCACGAAGATCGGCGCGGGCACCGCGGCCGGCGTGGTCGGCGGGGCAACGAAGGTGGTCGGCGTGGCTTGCGGGCCCGCTGCGCCGGGCTGGCCCGGCTGGCCGCCGGTCTGGCCGACGCCCAATTGCACCGGCGCGCCGCCCTGCGGCTGCATGCGCTGCGCGACGAACCAGGTCGCGCCCGCGCTCGCGGCCGCCACCAGCAACAGCACCAATATCATGAGCAACGGGCGAAGGATGCGGCCTATGCCGCCGGAGCGTGTCGGAAGCGCGCCGCGCGGCGGCATGGTTGTGGGTTTGGAAGTCGCCATCTCGGTGTCGATGCGTGTTTTGCCGCTGATGAAAACGGATTCTTAGTGGATGAAAGCATTCTGCCCGAAATGCGTCCCCGGCTTGGAGGCGAAAAACAGGGCGAAAGCCGCGTATCTCAAGCTATTGCTGCACCGCCCGCAACCGTTGCCAGCCGCGGGCCGCGCGATTGTTACGCGAAGGTGTCGACCAGCGCATTGGCGTTGCGCGAAGCCGTCACGGCGACCGCCTGGCCATCGCTCGCGCCGTCGGCCACGGCGGCGCCGTTGCCGCCACCCTGGCGCTGCGAACCGCCGCCATTCTGCTGGGCGAATTCCTGCTGCGCGGCCTGTTCACCGACGCTGGTCTGACCCAGCGAGATGCCGGCCTGGGCCAGCGCCTGCTGCAACTGCGGCAGCGCGGTTTCGATGGCCTGGCGCACCGAGGCATGGGCCGAGACGAACGAGGCGCTGGCCACGCCGTCGGCCAGGTTGATGCTGACGCGCAGCGGGCCGAGGTCGGGCGGATCCAGGCGCAGTTCGGCGGTCTGGGTGCCCTGGCGCGCGTTGTTGCTCATGACGACCATCTGCTGGCCCAGTTCGGTGCCCCAGTGCGTGCCGCCCACGGGGGTGGCGACCTGCAGCACGACCGGCACAACGGGCACGGCGACGCTGGCGGGGTTGGCGATGGGGGCGGGCTGCTGGCGCTGCGAGGCGGCGGCGATGGCCTGGGCCAGGTGATCCTGGGCGTTCGCGGCGTGCTGCGGCACCTGGAACTGTTGCGCGGTGCTGAGCGCCGGCGCGTTGGTTTCCTCTTCGGTGCGCGCATGCTGCGGCGCGGCCGGCGCCGGCTCGGCGGCGGCCACGCGCACGTTGGCGGCGCGGGGCTGCGCGGCCTCGGGCGTGGGGCGCGGCAACTCGGCGGCGGGCGCGGCCTTGGCGGGCGTCTCGGCGATCGGCGTGGAACCCGGCTTGACGGCGGCGGTGACCACCGGCTGGGCGATCTGCGCATCGCGGCTGGCCTGGATGGCGGCGGCTTCGGCCTGCTGCGCGGTGGCGGGCACCGGCGCGCGCGGGGTGGCGATGGCGTCGTTGGCGGTCAGGGCGGCCTGCACCACGGCGGCGCCGGTGCTGACCGCGGTGGCGGCGGCCTGCGCGGTGCCGCGCGCCAGCTGCACCTGTTCGGCCGCCTGGGCGGCGATCTCCAGCGCCTGCTGCGGCAGCACCGGCGCGGCCGGCTGCTGCGCGGCGACGGCGAGCGCGCCGGCCTCGGCCTGGGTGGCGGTCTGCACGGCGTTGTCGATGGCCTGGGCGGCGGCGTCCTCGGCGTTGCCAGCGGCGTCACCGGAATTCTTGCCGCCGGCCTGCGTCTTGGCGCCGCTGTTGGAGGCGGGGCGCGCGTCGGCGGACGGATTGGGACGCTGCTGGGCCAGCACGTCGGAGAAGGACGGACCCTTCTTGGCCGTGGCCGGCGCGGCCTTGGCGCCGAGCGTGTCGGCGATCGAGACCGGCGCGGCGGGCGCGATGGCGGGGGTGGGCAGGGGAGCGGTCATGGCGGGCTTCCTGTGGGCAATTAATGCATCCCGGCCTGGCGCTGGACCAGGCGGGCGGAGTATTCGTCGTTGGCGCGCTGTTCGCGGCGCGATTCGACCACGGCCTGGGCGCGCAATTCGCGCTGCGCCAGGGCGTCGTACGAGTTGAGCTTGCGCTTTTCCTGCTGCCAGTAGAGCCGGCCCTTGGCCAGGTTCTCGTCGGCCTGGCGCAGCACGCCTTGCTGCTGGACGATGGCGTCGTCCAGGGTGCCGATGAAGCGCTGGTAGTTGTGGCAATCGCTGGCCGACATGCCGGTGGTCATGGCCTGCTGCAGGCGTTCCAGGTAGTCCTGGCGATAGTCCTGCAGCATGCCGAGCTGGCGTTCGGCATTGGTGCGTTCGGTGCTGAGCCGGCCGAGCAGGCGGGCGGCTTCGTCCGTGCTCTCCTTGGCCAGGTTGATCAGCATGTCCAAGGGCAATTGGCTAGGCATAGGTGTCCCTCAATTCAAAGCTGGCGCGCAACTGCTCCACCGCGTCCTCGTAGCCGACGTTCTCGCCGATATCCTGTTGCAGGAAGGCTTCCAGGCGCGGGTAGCGGGCGATGGCATCGTCCAGCTGCGGGTCGTTGCCGGCGGCGTAGGCGCCCACGGCGATCAGGTCGCGGTTGCGCTGGTAGCGCGACAGCGTCTGCTTGAAGCGGCGCACCACCGAGAACTGCTGCTGCGTGATCAGCGAAGTCATGGCGCGCGAGATCGAGGCCTCGATGTCGATGGCGGGGTAGTGGCCGGCTTCGGCCAGGTGGCGCGACAGCACCACGTGGCCGTCCAGGATGGCGCGCGCCGAGTCGGCGATCGGATCCTGCTGGTCGTCGCCCTCGGCCAGCACTGTATAGAAGGCGGTGATCGAGCCGGCCTTGCCGCTGGGGCCGGGCGCGCCCATGCCGGCGCGTTCCACCAGCATCGGCAGCTTGGCGAACACCGACGGCGGATAGCCCTTGGTGGCGGGCGGCTCGCCGATGGCCAGCGCGATTTCGCGTTGCGCCATGGCGTAGCGGGTGAGCGAGTCCATGATCAGCAGCACGTCCAGGCCCTGGTCGCGGAAGTGTTCCGCCAGGCGCGTGGCGTAGGCCGCGCCCTGCAGGCGCAGCAGCGCTGAGACGTCGGCCGGGGCGGCCACCACCACCGAGCGCGCCAGGCCCTCGGGGCCCAGGTTGTGCTCGATGAATTCCTTGACTTCGCGGCCGCGTTCGCCGATCAGGCCGACCACGATGACGTCGGCCTTGGTGTAGCGGGCCATCATGCCCAGCAGCACGCTCTTGCCGACGCCGGAGCCGGCGAACAGGCCCATGCGCTGGCCGCGGCCAACGGTGAGCAGGCCGTTGATGGCGCGCACGCCGGTGTCCAGCACGGTGTCGATCGGGGCGCGCGACAGCGGGTTGATCGGCAGCGCCGACAGCGGCGCGAGTTCGGCGCCCGTCAGCGGGCCCAGGCCGTCCAGCGGCCGGCCGGCGCCGTCGAGCACGCGGCCGAGCAGGGCGTTGCCCACCGGCAGGTGGCGGCCCAGTTGCGGCTTGGCATTGCCGTTCAGTTCGGCCTTGCGCGGCAGCGGGATCTGGCGTTGCACGGGCGGTTCGCCGGGCACCACGCGGGCGCCGGGCGGCAGGCCGGAGATGTCGGCCTGCGGCATCAGGTACAGGGTGTGGCCGTCGAAACCGACCACTTCGGCGTCGGCCCAGTGGTCATGGCCGCGCGCGATCTCGATGCGGGCGGCGGCGCCCACCGGCAGGCGCAGTCCGGTGGCGTGCAGCACCAGGCCCGTGGCGCGCGTGATCTTGCCGCTGACCAGCCAGGGGTCGGTCGAGGCGGCGCGGATCGACCCGATCTGCAGCTGGGTCTGCCAGCGGTCGATCACGGGCACGGCCGGTTGGCCGGGCTGCGCGGGGGCCTGATTGGCGCTCACGCCGGGTCCTCCCAGTGGACGTTGCGGCCCAGCGAGGCCGCGACGCGGCGCCAGCGGGTCTGCAGGGTGGCGTCGATGTCGCCGAACGGCGTCTCGGCGCGCACGCCGCCGCGGGCGATGGATTCGTCGGCCAGCACACGCCAGTGGCCTTCCTTGAGTTCGTCGGCCAGGTGCAGGCGGATCAGCTCGATGTCGGCGGGATTGGCCCACAGGCGCATCTGGCCGCCGGCGGTGGGGTTGATGTGCAGCACTTCGCGCACGGCGCTGGCCACGGTGTCGGGCTGCTCGGCCAGGGTGGTGCGCACCACCTGCTGGGCGATGTCCAGCGCCAGCGTCAGCAGGCTCTGGCCCATTTTTTCTTCGAGCGAGCCGACCGATTCGGCGCAGGCCTGCACCAGCGCGTGCAGGCGCCGGGCTTCCTCGGCGCCTTGTTCGCGGGCCTGGGCCAGGCCCTCGGCGTAGCCGGCTTCGCGGCCAGCGGCGAGGCCGGCCTCATGGCCTTCGGCATGGCCGGCGGCCAGGCCCTCGGCGTGGCCCTGCGCATGGCCGGCCGCGTGGCCTTCGGCGCTGGCCTCGGCGCGCAGCTGGGCCATCACCACTTCCGGATCGGGGCCCGGATCGGGTTCCGGCTCGGGTTCGACTGCGACGGGCGGCGGCTCGTCGAACGACAGCATCTGCCAGCGCCGCCAGGCGGCGCTGCGCGAGATGAGCGTCGACTGACCGGTATCCGCTTCAGACATACGCGTCGTCTCCGGAGTTGCCCAGTACGATCTGGCCGCTCTCGGCCAGGCGGCGGGCGATCTGCAGGATCTTCTTCTGCTCGGTCTCGACCTTCGACATGCGGATCGGGCCTTGCGCTTCCAGGTCCTCGCGCAGCATTTCGGCGGCGCGGCTGGACATGTTGCGCAGGAACTTGGCGCGCAGCTCTTCCTGGGCGCCCTTGAGCGCGACCATGAGCGTGTCGTTGTCGATTTCCTTGAGGATGAGCTGGATGGCGCGGTCCTCGACGTCGAGCAGGTTGTCGAACACGAACATCTCGTCGATGATCTTCTGCGCCAGGTCGTTGTCGCGTTCGCGCAGGCTGGCGACCACGGTCTCCTCTTCGGCCGAATTCATCATGTTGAGAATCTCGGCCGCGGTGCGCACGCCGCCCATCTTGCTGCGCTTGGCGCCCTGGCCGGCCAGCACGGAATTGAGCACTTCGGTCAGTTCCGACAGGGCGGCCGGCTGCACGCCGCCGAAGGTGGCGATGCGCAGCATGACGTCGTTGCGCAGGCGGTCGGTCAGCAGCGCCAGCACGCCGGCGGCGCGGTCGCGCTCCAGGTGCACCAGGATGGTGGCGATGATCTGCGGGTGCTCGTCGCCGATCAGTTCGGCCACGGTGTGCGGGTCGAGCCAGTTCAGCGCGTCGATGCCGCTGCCGCCTTCGCCGGCTTCCAGGATGTCCTCGATCAGGCCGGCGGCGCGGTCGCTGCCCAGCGCCTTGGTCAGCACGGTGCGGATGTAGTCGTCCGAACCCAGCGTGACGGCCATGAACTGGTCGGCTTCCTGGCGGAATTCCTCCAGCACCACGGCGACGTCGTTGCGGGTGACCTGCTTGAGGCTGGCCATGGCGGCGCCGACCTGCTGGACTTCGCGGGCGGAGAGGTACTTGAAGACCTCGGCGGCGGCGTCTTCACCCAGCGACATCATCAGGACGGCGCTGCGCGTCATGCCGTCCATCGGCTTGGCATCATTTTTCATCTTTGGTCATCCAGGTGCGCAGGACCATCGCGACGGCGCGCGGATCCTTGTTCGCCATCGTGCGGGCGCGTTCCAGGTTGTCCTGGTAACGGTCGGTTTCCTTGGCGCGGGCCACGTCCTGGGCCTCGCGCTGGGCTTCGATGCGTTCGGCCTCGGCCACTTCCGGATCAACCGGCGGGTACAGGTAGTCGCCCACCGAGCGGCGCACCTTGCGGTACAGCCACAGGGCCAGCACGCCACCGACCAGCCATGCCAGGATGGTCTTGAACAGCGAGATCATTTCCGGATCGCGCCACATCGGCAGCGCCGGCGGGCCGTCGTTGAACTGGCTGTTGACCAGGTTCAGCGAATCGCCGCGGCTTTCCGAGTAGCCCATCGCCTCGCGCACGAGGTTGGTCAGCTTGCTCAGCTCCTCGGGCGGCAGGGCCTTGAGATCGCCGTCCTTGTCGCGCACGTAGTTCACCACCACGGCGACCGACAGGCGCTTGACCGTGCCGACCGGCTGCTTGATGTGGCTGATGGTGCGGTCGACTTCGTAGTTGGTGGTGGCGTCGCGGCGGTCGCTGACGGTGCCGCCGGCGTTCTGGCCGCCGGTGGTGGTCTGTTGTTGTTGCTGCTGTTGCTGTTGCGGCTGGCCCGGGCGCGGCGGCTGGGTCTGCGGCGGATTGGCGATCGGCGCCTGGGCGTTGCCCGGCGGCTGATTGGACAGGGCGCCGGGGACGCCCTGGGCGGGATTGATGCCGCGCTGGTTCTGGTCGCTGGTCTGCTGGCTGCGGATGGCGGCCTGGCCGGGTTCCTGGTTGGGGCGGTAGACCTCGGAGGTTTCCTCGCGGCGGGCGAAGTCCATTTCGGCGCTGGCCTGGGCGTGCACGTTGCCCGGGCCGACCAGCGGATTGAGGATGGTCAGGATGCGTTCGACGGTGCGCTGCTCGGTTTCCCGGACCATGCGCGTCTGGTCGGCGTCCATGCCGCGGCCTTCGCCCAGCGGCGAGGACAGCAGGCGGCCGTTCTGGTCGACGACCGAGACGTTTTCAGCGGTCAGTTCGGGCACGCTGGAGGCGACCAGCCACGAAATGGCCGAAACCTGGGCATCGCTCAGGCTGCGGCCGGGGTAGACGTTCAGCAGCACCGAGGCGGTCGGCGGCTGGCGTTCGCGCACGAACAGCGACTGGCGCGGCATGGCCAGGTGCACGCGGGCGTGCTGCACGGTGTGCATGGATTCGATCGAACGCGCCAGCTCGCCTTCCAGGCCGCGCTGGTAGTTGATCTGCTCGGCGAACTGGCTGGCGCCGAAGCGGGCGTTGTCCATCAGCTCGAAGCCGACCGAGCCGCCGCGCGGCAAGCCCTGCGACGCCAACTGCAGGCGGGCGTCGTAGACGCGGTCGGCCGGCACCAGCAGGGCGGTGCCGGTGTCGTTGTACTTGTAGGGCACGTTCATGGTGCCCAGGGCCGTCACGATGGCGCCGCCGTCGCGGTCGTCCAGGTTCGAGAACAGCACCTTGTACTTGGGTTCGCTGCTCCACATCGCCACGGCGACGATGAGCGCGACCACCGCGGCTGCCGCGCCAAGCAGGATCGGCTTGGGCAGGACGCGTATCTTTTCCAACACGGGAAACTTCGCCAGAAGCGACGCGCTCAGGGTAGCCTGCTGATTCATTGGCGGCTCCCGCTGGCTTCGCGGAGCAGGGAAAATGACTTCATGTTCGGGTAGGGCAGATTACACATGCAACGTGCTTCTGGTCTGGGGAGAGCCTGGATTATTGCTGCTGCGTTAGCAAACCCAATCGTCGAAAACAGCGGTTTTTTGGCGTTACTTATCCCCTATGTAGACAAGCGACCGTGGCGGGGGAATGGGGCGGGCGGCGGTGGACGCCGGCGGGGGCGGCGCATTCGGGGAAATATCGGGTGTTTTGGCGGCTTTTAGCCGCTATGGCGCCGGGGTTGCCGGGTTACGCTGCCTGCATCGTTGGCGTAGTCCACGCCCCACCAGCAAGGAATAACGTAATGGCTGTATCAGGCTTGTCCGGCATCGAGAGCATGCTCCAGCAGATGCGCGTGGCCGTCACCAAGGCCGAGACCGGCAACCTCGCCGCCGGCGAGGCCGTGGCCCAGCCCGACGGCTTCGCCGCCGAGCTGCAACGCTCGATCCGCCGCGTCACCGGCGCGCAGAATGCCGCCACGGCGCAGGCCAAGGCCTTCGAAATGGGCGCGCCCGATGTGTCGCTCAACGACGTGATGATCGACCTGCAAAAAGCCAGCATCGGCTTCCAGACGGCCGTCCAGGTCCGCAACAAGCTGGTCGCGGCCTACAAGGAAATCTCGTCGATGGCCGTGTAACGGCGCAAGCAGGGCCAGAACGGCCCAACCTCGGCGGGAACACCCCAATCTGGGCCAGAACGGCCCAGTCTGGGCTGGAACACCCCAATCTAGGCCAGAACATCCCAATCTGGGCTAGAACATTCGCCCCGCCGCCCGGCCGCCCGAAGGCGGGGCAGCCCCCTCGGGGGGGCAGCAAGCACGCAACGCGTGCGCCGCGTGGGGGCAACACTACCTTGCGTTTTTTTCCAGGCGCCAGACGACCTGCTGCAGCCAGTTTTCCTGCCGCGCGTCCAGGTTCAGGAACACCGCGCCCAGATGGCTCATGGGCGGTTCGCCGGTCAGCGACACATGGGTCGGCGCCGGTTCGTCCGGGCTGTCGGCCTGGACCATGGGCTGGCCCGAGATCGGGTACACGTTGCGCACTTCGAGGTGCGCGCTGAGCTTGCCCAGGTCGCCGAAGTCCAGTCGCACGTCTTCCAGCACCGACCCGCGTTCCGGCAGGGCCTGCACCGCCAGTTCCACCCGCAGGCCGACGCCGTCGACCGACAGATCGCGCACCGAGAAACTGATCGGCTTCTCGGCCGGATCGGGTTGCCACGACGCCTGGCAGCGGTTGGCGTTGCTGATCAGCGAGGCGCGGAACATCTTGCGGCGCTGGATGCGGGCCAGATGCTCGGGGAAGGGCGACATCAGCGCGGCGCTGCCGTCATCGAAATGGATGACTTCGGGGCGCTCGACGCGGAAGCGGATCTGCACGCCGCCGTAGGCGGTGGCGTGGAAATGGAAGGTGGTGCCGCTCAGCAGGCCCATGCTGTCGGACTGTTCGAAGTCGGCGCCGGCATAGTCGCGCGGGCGCCAGAAGAACTGGCGGGTCTGCTTGTCGGCGCCCAGCACCAGCACCGCCATCTCGCGATCGGCGGCGTCACGCACCAGGATATGGCTGTCGGGGTGCGTCAGTTCGAAAAGGGCGGCGCGCATGTCTTCCGGCCGCGTGAGCAGGAATTCCGGATCGCTGGCATCCAACACAGTGGTGTCCTTGGAAAATAGGGGTCAGGCTGGCGGCGCGGCGTCGGGAAGCTCGCGCGATTCGAGGCGATACAGCCAGGCCAGCAATTCTGCCACCGCTACGTAGAGTTGGGGAGGAATATGCGCATCCAGGTCCACCTGCATCAGCAGGCCGACGAGTTCGCGCGATTCGTGGACGTAGAGTCCGTTTTCCTCGGCGGCGCGCACGATGGTGTCGGCCAGCTGGCCGTAACCCTTGGCCACCACGCGCGGAGCGGCGTCCTTGTCGTCGTACGAGATCGCGACCGCGGCGTTGCGGTTGGCGTTGGGGCCCTGATCGGGTGGCGGGGCGGTGCGCATCAGAAATCCGTGGGCATGACGGGACGCGGATCGACCACGTTCACCACCAGGTGGCTGAGCGTGAGACCGGCGGCCAGCAGGCGGGAGCGCAACTGGTCCGAGGACTCGTTGAGTTCGGCCGCGCCATGGGGGGCGACCAGTTGCAGCACGATCTGGTCGCCTGCCAGGTTCAGGCGCGCGTCCACCAGGCCCAGGCGGGGCAGGTCCAGCTTCAGGCGGGTGGCCCAGGTGGGCACGCCCGATTCCGGATCGCCGCCATAGGGCTCGCGCTCGACTTCCCACTCCATGGGGGTGCCGGGCCAGGCTTCGCCTTGCCAGGTCAGCGCCTGGTTGGCCAGCACGTCGAGCTGCTGGCGCACCAGCACGGTGAGATCCTGGTGGATGCCGCTGACCGGCGTGCCGGGCGCGGGCGTATTGGTGCCGCCGGCCGTCGTCGGCGCGTCGCCGCCCGAGCGGCTGGCGGAGGTGCCGGCGCTGTCGGCGCGCGGCCGGGCGAGGTCGGCTTCGCTGGGGACGCCGCTGCGCGTGAGCTTGGCTTGCGGCTCTTGCTGCAACTGGGCCGGATTGCTGCGGCCGAAGACCATGTCGGTCAGGTGCGATTCGTAGAACAGGCCACTGGTCTGCAGCGCCGCGCGCAGCGCCTGGCCCAGCGCGCGGGCGGAGGGTCCGGCCGCCGCCATGCTGGCGTGGGCCGTGGCGTCGGCGCCCTTGGCGCCGCCGGGGGCGTCAGCCGCGCCGCCGGGGCGGCCGGGCTTGGCGCCGAGCTGGGTATCGGCTTCGAGGTCGGCGCTGGCTGCCGCGGCGGCGGCCAGCGCCGCGGTCGCGCTGGCGGCCGTGGTCGTGGCGGGCGTCGCCGCGCCAGTGGCGGGAGGTTGGGGTTGTCCGGGTTGCGCCGGCTGTGCGGCGGCCTGGCCGGCGCCAGGCTGGGCCGGCGCGCCGCTGCCTGGCGCCGGCGCATTGGCTGACCACAAGGGGGCGCGGCCCAGCACCGCCGGCGCGGCGTCGGGATATTGGGCCAGCAGCGCCAGGATCGCGCGGGCGGTGGTGCCCAGCGTGGTGGGGGCCGAGGCCGTGGTGTCGCTGCTGGTGACCAGGCCGCGGGCGGCCAGCGCCAGTGCGGCGGCGGTCTTGGCGTCAAGGACGGTGGCCGGGCGGTCGCCGCGGGCGCCGCCGGTCTGGATGCCTTGTCGCGGGTCGCGATTGGAACCGTCGGCCGAGCCGGGCTTGTCCAGGTTGCCGGGCTGGCTGACCGCATCCGGCCGCGCGCCCGACACCTGGTTGGCGCTGGCGGCGGACATCGTCGTGCCCAGCACGGCGTCCAACCGCTGCACTAGGACGTTGCCGAGTGCCGCGGGACCTACGCTCATGCTTCAGGCGCCTGGTAGCCGTAGGCCGACAGCAGGGTCTGCTGGCGCTTCATGCGGCCCAGCAGTTCGCCCAGCCGGGCCAGTTGCGGGAGCGCCAGGTCGCGCGTGAGCGCGTCGTTTTCGAGGATGCGCACCAGCAGGTCGTACTTCATGGCGCGGCCGGCCTCGTCCAGCGGCGCGGTTGGTTCCGCGATCCGCAGGCGCTCGACCAGCTCGCAATATTGCTGCCCGTGGGCCATCGCCGTATCCCAGTCTCCGGCCTGGGCGGCCGTCAACATCTCGCCCGTGATGAGGGCGATCTCCTGGTAGTGTTCCAGAATAGGGGATGAGTACTGGGTAAGGGACGTCATGGAAATCTCGGGCGTTCGATGGCTGGCTGAATTTGTGTTTTTGGCCATCAGGGCTGGGCAAGGCCAGCCGGTCGGTCGATGGAAGTCTGCCAAGCCTCGGCCAGATCCGCCAACAGGCGGTCGGCAATGTCGAGTTGCTCGGCATTCGCTTTCAGATTTGCCGTCAGCAAGGTGCGGACGATGTAATCGTAGAGCCGGGCGAGGTTGGCGGCGATCTCGCCGCCAGCCTCCATGTTCAACCCGGTCTTCAAGCCTTCATCGACGATCTTGATCGCTTTCGAGATGGCCGCGCCGCGCTCGGCGACCCGGCCTTCCTGCAGATGGATGCGCGCCTGTCCGATCGCCGCCCGGGCACCCAGGTACAACAGGGTGATCAGCCGCTCGGGACTCGCGCCCAGAACCTGGGTTTCCAGGCCGATATCGGCGTAGGAGCGGACGGATTGAGACCCAGTGGGGCGGCGGGCGGCGTAAGTCATTAATGCATCTTCTACAGGTTATTTGCTCGATTTGTTCATCGCCGCAAATTGTTGGGTCAGGTAGTTGCCGGTGACGGCCAGTTGGGAAACGTACTTGTCCAATGCGACAAAACGGGTGCGCATCTGGTCCATTTCAGCGTCGCTGGCGGCCTTGGCGCGCTTTTGCTGGGCGTCCAGGTCACTAATCGACTTGGCCAGGCCGTCGGTGCGCGTCTTGAGCGAACCGGTGCTGCCCAATACGTCCTTGAAAGCCTTTTCGAAAGTCTTGGCCAGGCCGTTGTCGCCGGTCAGCAGCTTGGTGACGTCGGCCGGATTGGTGCTCAGCGCCTTGTCCAGCTTGGTTTGGTCGAGCTTGAGCTGGCGCGTCTGGGGATCGGTGGTGATGCCCAGGTCGGCCAGCGAGCGGACCGACCCTTCGCCCAGCATGGCTTGCAGCGCGTTGGTCACCGACGCCTGGATCGAGCGGGTGGTGCCGTCGCCGGTCAGCGGCTGGTTGGTGGCCGCCTTGGCGTCGAAAGCCGTCAGGCTCTTGATGGTCGATTGCAGCGAGTTGTAGTTCTTGACGAAATCCTGGATCGCCTTGCTGGCGACTGACGGATCCGCTTCCAGCTTCAGCGTGATCGGCTTGTCGGTCTCGGTTTTCTCGGTCAGGTTCAGCGTGACGCCGTCGATGACGTTGGCGACGTTGTTCGAGCCGCTCTTGACGGGGAGGCCGTTGATGATCAGTTGGGCGTCTTCAGCCTTGGTATTGGCCAGGCCGGTCGTGGAGCCGTCGGCGGCGGTGCTGAAGGACAGGATGTCCTTGAGCGACTGGTCGCCGGTGACGGTGATGTTCTTGACCGAGGCCTGGACACCGGTGTCCTTGGCCGTCAGCATCAGGTAGTTGTTGCCGTTGCCGTCATTGATAACGGTGGCGCGCAGGCCGGACTTGTCGTCGGCGTTGATGGCCTTGACGATGCCGTTGAGCGAGGTGTCGCCTTTCAGGTCGATGGTGCGCTTGGTGCCGTCGGCCAGCTCGACTTCGAACGAGCCGGTGTCGCCGTGCTTGGCGGTGCGGTCTGCCACGGCGCCCGATTGCAGGCTCTGGGCGCGGGCCAGGTTCTTCACTTCGATGACGTACTGGCCCGCGGTGGCGCCCTCGGCGGCCACACTGGCCGTCAAGGCGTTGCCGCCGGTGACGCTGCCCTTGATGGCAGCCATCGTCTCGGTCTTGCCCAGCACGGCAGCGGACTTTTGCAGCGCTTCCAGGGCGCTCTGCAGTTTCGCGTAAGCGTCGATGCGAGTCTGGTAGCTTTGCGCGCGCGTGGTGTAGATCGAGAGCTTCTTATCCTCGGCGTCTTGCAGCTTTTTCAGCGTTTCTTCCAGTGGCAGACCGGAGGACGAACCGAGGTTGGTGATAGAGGCCATGTGAAATCCTTCCTAGCGATGCGATTCTGTCAAAAATAGGGTGCCGGCGATTGGCCGGGTAAGGGCATAAGGCGGGCCTAATTCGATGATTCCATCATCGATTGGCGCCAAAAGGGGCACAGAGGAAAGTACGGGAATTCATGTCAAGCCGAGGTCTTGATGCCATTTCCCTGCATGTTCACGATCATTTTGGCGATCTTGAGCACGGCTTCGCTGGGGATGGTGCGTATGACGTCCCCGGACTTGGCGTCGACCACCGACACCACCACCTGGTGGACGTCCGGGTCGACCTCGAACTGCAACTGGGTCGACCAGGCCTTCATCTGCTCGTTGATTTCGTCGAGCGCCTTGTCGAGGGGCAGCTTCTGCGAATTCGACTGCTCCGACGTCGCGGAATCGGCGCCGCTGCTATTGGTGCTGGCAACGGGCGGGGCGACGGTGACGGATGGATCTGCGACGATGGGCACGGCCGCGACCGGCGACGGTGCGAACGTAGCGGGGGCTAACGGGGTTACGGCCATGATCACTCCAGCGGCGGTGCGGGCGTCTCGGAGGAACGCGCTGTTTTCAGGGAATTCTCAGCTACGATTACGGCAGCGCCGCAGGGAACTTTAGCCCTCGTAACAGCGGGCTGTTTCATGTGCTAACAAGTTGGGATCGGGCAATGAGTGTCAAGACGGCGTTGCGAGTCATAGAAATCATCGAAACCTATGCCCGGGAGAAGCGCGCACTGCCCCTGTCGGAACTGGCCCGGCTGCTGGATGTGCCGGTTTCCAGCTGCCTGGCGCTGATCCGCACCCTGACCGGCCTGGGTTACCTCTACGAAACCGGACGCCGCCAGGGCTACTACCCGACCGGCCGCCTGCTGGCAATGGCGCAACGCATCGCCCGCGCCGATCCGGTGCTGGACCGGGTCTATCCCAGCCTGGTTGAATTAAGGGACGCAACTCGGGAAACCGTCGTCTTCGCCAAGCTGACGCAGGACGGCCGGGTGGTCTACCTGGATGTGCTGGACTCTCCGCATACGATCCGATACGCGCCCGTTGCCGGCGAGTTCAAAGACGTACACGCAAATTCGCTGGGTAAAGCGCTCATGTCGCTGCTGGACGAGCCGGCCCGCGACGCCTTGCTCGGCAACGGGCCGCTGACGCGCCACAACGAACGCACGCTGGTCACCCGCGAGGCGGTGCTGCAGGACTTGGCGCTGTCGCGCCAGCGCGGCTGGTTCATGAACAGCGGCGAGTCGATTCCCGACGTCGGCGCCATCGCCTGGCCGGTGACCCTGTCGGGCGAGCACTACGCCATCTCCGTGGGCGGTCCGATCTACCGGATCGAGCCGTGCCAGGAGGAATACGCCCGCATCCTGCGGGCGGCCTGCACCGGACTGGAACAGCAGTCCTGAGGCGGCCCCGGCCGGCCCGGGCGCAAGGCGCGCCGGGCGGACGCGCAAGGGGCGGGCGCCTCAATATGACTTCGGCAGGCCCAGCACCTTTTCCGCGATGAAGCACATGATCAGCTGCGGGCTGACCGGCGCGATGCGCGGGATGAAGCTCTCGCGCAGCAGCCGCTCCACGTGGTATTCCTTGGCGTAGCCCATGCCGCCCAGCGTCATCACGGCGGTCTGGCAGGCGTTGTAGCCGGCCTCGGCCGCCAGGTACTTGGCGGCGTTGGCGCTGGGGCCGCAGGGTTCGCCGGCATCGTACAGGCTGGCGGCCTTGAACACCATCAGGTCGGCCGCCTCCAGCTGCATCCAGGCCTGCGCCAGCGGGTGCTGGATGCCCTGGTTCTGGCCGATCGGCCGGCCGAACACATGGCGCTCGCCGGCGTAGCGCACCGCCCGCTCCAGCGCGGCGCGGCCGATGCCGACCGCCTCGGCCGCGATCAGGATGCGTTCCGGGTTCAGGCCATGCAGGATGTACTCGAAGCCCCGGCCTTCCTCGCCGATCCGGTCCGCCAGCG
Source organism: Achromobacter sp. 2789STDY5608621 (assembly GCF_001299375.1). Lineage (NCBI taxonomy): Bacteria > Pseudomonadati > Pseudomonadota > Betaproteobacteria > Burkholderiales > Alcaligenaceae > Achromobacter > Achromobacter sp. 2789STDY5608621. Next base: position 16,236 of record NZ_CYTU01000020.1, read on the forward strand.
GGATCCGCAGGCCGTCGATGAACAGCATGTTCGAGTCCACCGCCTTGCGGCCCATCTTCTCGATTTCACGCACCTCGACCTTGCCGCGGTCCAGGTCGGTGTAGAACAGCGACAGGCCCTGGGTCGGCTTGGCCACCTCGGACAGCGGCGTGGTGCGCGCCAGCAGCAGCATCTTGTCGGCCACCTGGGCGGTCGAGATCCAGATCTTGCGTCCATGCACCACGTATTCGTCGCCCTGGCGCACGGCGCGGGTGCCGAGCTTGGTGGTGTCCAGGCCGGCGTCGGGCTCGGTGACGGCGAAGCAGGCCTTCTGCCGGCCGGCGATCAGCGGCGGCAGCCAGCGGGCGCGCTGTTCGTCGTTGCCGAACACCACCACGGGATTGAGGCCGAAGATGTTCATGTGCACGGCCGACGCGCCGGTGAAGCCGGCGCCCGAGGCGGCGATGGTCTGCATCATCAGCGCGGCCTCGGTCATGCCCAGGCCGGCGCCGCCATGTTCCGGCGGCATGGCGATGCCGAGCCAGCCGTCGCGCGCCAGGTCGGCGTGCAGCGGCTCGGGGAAGCCGCCTTCACGGTCGCGTTCCAGCCAGTATTCGTCGGGATAGCGCGCGCAGATGCGGGACACGGCGTCGCGCAACGCCAGTTGATCGGGGGTGAATGCAAAGTCCATCAGTCGGTTCCATCCTGGGTGATGCGATTGGCGAAGAGCGCGTCGATGCCGGCGGGGTCGTAGCCGGCCTCGGCCAGCACCTCGCGGCTGTGCTGGCCCAGCGTCGGCGCCGGGCGCCGGATGGCGGTCGGCGTGCCCTGGTAGCGGCCGAGCGGCGCGGGGGTGCGCAGGCGGCCCTCGGTCGGGTGCTGGTGGTCCTGCACGAAGCCGGTGGCGGCCAGGTGCTCGTCCAGCAGCAGGTCGTCGACCGTGTAGAGCTGCGAGGCCGGGATGTCGGCATCCGCCAGTTCCCGCAGCCAGTCCTGGCTGGCGCGGGTGCGGATGACGTCGGCGACGAAGGCGTAGACCTCGTCGATATGGGCCGCGCGGGCGCCGTGGGTGTGAAAGCGCGGATCCTGCGCCAGTTCCGGCTGGCCGATCAGCGCGAAGAAGTTGCGCCAATGCTTGTCGTTGTAGATCAGCAGGCAGATATAGCCGTCGGCGGTGGCGTAGGGCCGGCGGTGCGGCGCCAGCAGCCGAGCGTAGCCGGTGGGGCCGAGCGGCGGCTCGAAGGTGGCCCCGCCCAGGTGGTCGCCCAGCACCAGGTGCGCCATGCCCTCGAACATCGGGATCTCGACCTGCTGGCCCTGGCCGCTGACGCGGGCGTGCAGCACCGCCGACACCAGCGCGATGCCCACGTGCAGGCCCACGGCGCGGTCGGCCAGCGTCAGCGGCGCGTAGCGCGGCACGTCGCCGCTCTGCTGCGCCGCCAGCGCGGCGATGCCGGTCTGGCCCTGGATCAGGTCATCGTAGGCGGGCCGGCCGGCGTAGGGGCCGGCCTCGCCGAAGCCATAGGCGCCCAGGTAGACGATGCGCGGGTTGCGCGCCGCCACCGCCTCGTACGACAGGCCCAGGCGCGCCATGGCCTGGGGGCGGATGTTGTAGAGCAGGGCGTCGCAGGTCTCGGCCAGCCGCAGGCAGGCCTCGCGGCCTTCCGGCGTCTTCAGGTCCAGCACCACCGAGCGCTTGTTGCGGTTCAGGTGCAGGTACAGGTGGCCCATGCCCGGATTGCGCATCGGGCCGACGGCCCGCATGTTGTCGCCGGCGGGCGATTCGACCTTGATGACGTCGGCGCCCAGGTCGGCCAGCACCTGGGTGGCGTAGGGACCCATCACGACCGAACTGAGGTCCAGGATGCGCACGCCGGCAAGGGGGCCGGCGGCCTGCGGGGAAGCGGCGGCGGACATCGTCATTGCTGCTCGATCCCCGCGTCGCGGATCAGCTTGCCCCACAGGTCGCGCTGTTCGCCGACGAACTGGCCGAAGGCTTCGGGCGAGCTGGAGAAAGCGTCAAAGCCCAGGCCCGCCAGGCGCTTGCGCACGTCGGGCTTGGCCACCACCTGCTTGATGGCGTCGTTGAGTTTCGCCACCACCTCGGGCGGCATGCCGGCCGGGCCGAAGTAGCCGTTCCATGAATTCAGGTCGAAGTCCGGCACGCCCGACTCGGCCATGGACGGCAGGTCCGGCACGATGGCGCTGCGCTCGGCGGTGGACACCGCCAGCGCCCGCAACTGGCCCGACTGCACGAACGGCAGGCCGGAGGCCAGGTCGGTGAACATGAAGTCGACCTGGCCGCCGACCACGTCGGTCAGGCCTTGCGGCGTGCCCTTGTAGGGCACGTGCAGGATGTCGATCTTGGCGCGGTTGGCCAGGGTGGCGCCGGCCACGATGCCGGTGCTGTTGCCGCTGGCGTAGGTGATGCGGCCCGGATGCTGGCGCGCGTCGGCGACCAGGTCGGCCACCGTCTTCCAGGGCCGCTTGGGGTTGGCGACCAGGATGAAGGGCAGGTTGCCGCCGCGCGCGATGGGGGTGAAATCCTTGACCGGATCGTAGGGAATGTTCTTCATCAGCCAGGGAGCGGCCGAATGCGAGGTGTTGGTGGTCACGAACAGCGTGTAGCCGTCCGGCTTGGCGCGCGCCACGTAGCTGGCGGCGATGGTGGCGTTGGCGCCGGGCTTGTTCTCCACCACGATCTGCTGGCCCAGGATGGTCGACAGCTCGGCGCCGAAGATGCGGCCGACCGCGTCGGTGCCGGAGCCGGCCGGGAACGGCACGATCAGGGTGATGGGTTTGTTCGGATAGTCCGCGGCGTGGGCGGCGGGCAGGGCCAGCACGGTGGCGCCGCCGACCAGGGTGGCGCCCAACAGGCGTAGTAGTCGCATGGTTTGTCTCCAGGGGATGCGAAACGGGCGCGGCTTCTGCGGCCGCTGCCCGGGGTGGGCCGGTCTGCGCGGCGCCTCAGGCGCCGGCGGTCGATGGGGGAAAACCGCGGATCACGCGGTCGGGCGATTCTTCATACGGCGGCGTGTAGATCACCAGCAGCCGCGCGGGCTCGTCGCTGGTCACGGTGAACACGTGCGGGATGTCGGGCGGGAAATAGCAGCAGTCGCCCGGACCCATGTCGGCCCATTCGTCCTGCACCTGGGCGCGGGCGGAGCCCGACAGCAGGTAACAGACCTGCTCGATGCCCGGATGGGCGTGCGGCAGCGCGCCCTGGCCCTTGTCGATCACGCCCAGCAGCACTTCCACGCCGCGCGAGCCCACCGTGTCGGGGCCGATCAGGCGGCGGTTGAGGGTGCCGGTATGGTTGGCCGGGTGGTAGCCGGGCACGTCGGCTTCCCGGACCAGCCAGGCCGGGGTCTTGCGCTGCGTCATGTCTTATCCTTGTGAGTTTTCATATGTGAATTTATTTTCACGGATGAAAAAAACATCGGCAAGCGGTTTTTCCCGGCGATCCCGTGGCGTCCCAGGGGGATTAGGGAAAACACCGGGCGTGCGCTGCTAAAATCATGGGCTGTTCACCTTTGCGATCCCGCCCCATGTCTTCCGCCCTCAAGCCCGCCACCGGCGCCTCCCTGTCCGATTGGCTGCAGTACCTGGAATCGATCCACGCCACCGCGATCGACATGGGCCTGGAGCGCGTGCGGGAAGTGGCTGCCCGCATGAACCTGGAACTGCCGGGCGTGAAGTTCGTGGTGGGCGGCACCAACGGCAAGGGCTCGACCTGCTCGATGCTGGAGTCGATCCTGCTGGCCGCGGGTTACAAAGTCGGGCTGTACACCTCGCCGCACCTGATCGATTTCAACGAGCGCGCGCGCGTCAATGGTCAGATCGCCTCGGACGAGGCCCTGATCGAGCAGTTCATCGCGGTCGAGGCCGCGCGCGGCGAGACGTCCCTGACGTACTTCGAATTCACCACGCTGGCGATCCTGCGCCTGTTCTCGCAGTCGCGCCTGGACGCGGTGGTGCTGGAAGTCGGCCTGGGCGGCCGCCTGGACGCCGTCAACATCATCGACGCCGACTGTGCCATCGTCACCAGCGTCGACCTGGACCACATCGAGTACCTGGGCGACACGCGCGAGAAGATCGGCTTCGAAAAGGCCCACATCTACCGCGCCGGCCGGCCGGCCATCTGTGCCGACCCGGTGCCGCCGCAGTCGCTGCTCGATTACGTCGAGCAGATCGGCGCCGACCTGTGGCTGTTCAGCCGCGACTACAACTATTCCGGCGACCGCCAGCAGTGGGCCTATGGCGGCCGCGAGCAGCGCCGCAGCGCGCTGGCCTATCCGGCGCTGCGCGGCGCCAACCAGCTGCTGAACGCGTCGGCGGCGCTGGCCGCGCTGGAATCGGTGCGTGACCGCCTGCCGGTGCCGCAGCAGGCGGTGCGCCAGGGCCTGCTGCAGGCTTCGCTGCCGGGCCGTTTCCAGATCCTGCCGGGCCAGCCCACGGTGATCCTGGACGTGGCCCACAACCCGCACGCCGCCGCGGTGCTGGCCCAGAACCTCGACAACATGGGCTTCCATCCCTACACCTACGCGGTGTTCGGCATGCTCAACGACAAGGACCTGGCCGGCGTACTGGCCAAGATCGGCACGCGCATCGACCACTGGTTCTGCGCCGGCCTGCCGGGGCCGCGCGGCGGCTCCGGCGAACACCTGGCCGAACGGGTTGCCGCCGGCCTGCCGGCCGCGCCCGCCGGGGCCGAGGCGCCGGGCGTCTCGGCCTACGCCGATCCCGCCCAGGCCTTTGCCGCGGCGCGCGAACGGGCAGGGGAGAATGATAGAATCGTGGTGTTCGGATCATTTCTCACCGTGGCCTCGGTTTTGCAGTCTCTGGGTCGCAAGGCGTAGGCAAGAGCGGCATAGGCAAACATGGGTTTTTTCAAACGCAAGGATCCTGCCGACCAGGCGCAACCCTCCAAGCGAGCGGCCGTGCCGAGCGAGGTTCAGGCGGCTGAGTTGCGCGGGCGCGCCCGGCGCAGGCTCGCAGGCGCCATCGCCCTGGTGCTGGCGGCCGTCATCATCCTGCCGATGGTGCTGGATTCCCAGCCGACGCCCGTGGCCGACAACATCCCCATCAAGGTGCCGGAACGCAATACCCCGTTCCAGCCGCAGGTGAGCGAGCCGCAGGCCAACGCGCCCGCCGCGCCGGCGCAAGGCGCCACGCCCGGCGACCCGTCCGCCATCCCGACGCCGCCGCCGATGACGTCCGGTCCGCAGGCCAGCGCGCCGCAGGCCGCGACGCCGTCCGCCACCACGCCGCCGGTTTCCACGCCGCCCGCCACGACCCCGCCCGCGGCCACGCCGCCCGCGACCGTGACGCCGCCGCGCACGCCGCCGCCCAAGCCGGAACCCAAGCCCGAGCCCAAGCCGGCCACGCCCAAGCCCGAGACCCGTTCGGACGACGGCGCCCGCGCCCTGGCGTTGCTCGAAGGCCGTTCCGCGCCCGCCGCCACGCCGGCGCCCAAGCCGCAGGCCGCCAAGGGTAATTTCGTGCTGCAGATCGCCGCCTACACCACGTCCGAGGACGCTCAGTCGCGGCGCGACAAACTGCACCAGGCCGGCGTCACCAATGCATTCGTCGAGCAGGCTTCCATCGGAGGCAAGCAGCAGTACCGTCTGCGGGTGGGGCCGTTCCCCTCGCGCGAGGCGGCGCAGGCGGCCCAGGCGCGGTTGCGCACCCTGGGTTATGACAACGGTTTCATTGCCGCCCAGTAGTGACCGGCTTCGACTTCGTCGTGCTGGCCATCCTGGTGGTATCGGGTGTGCTGGGCCTGGTGCGCGGCCTGCTCAAGGAAGTGCTGTCGCTGGTTGCGTACCTGCTGGCTTTCGTGGCCGCGATCTGGTGGGGCCCCACGGTCTATACCTGGCTGGAGCCCTATATCGAGACGACGCTGCTGCGCATGGGAGTTTCGTACGCGGTGGTTTTCATTATCGTGCTGCTCGGCGTGGGGTTGGTCAACATGACGCTTGCCGCCTTGATCCGCAGCACCGGGCTGAGCCCGGCCGATCACGGCCTGGGCGGCATGTTCGGACTGGCCCGGGGGCTGCTCATCGTGCTGGCGCTGGTCGCCGCCGCGGGCTACACGCCGCTGCCACAAGAGCCGTGGTGGAAGGACGCCATGTTTTCGCATTCGGCCATCGAGGCCATCAAACATATCAAGACGTGGCTGCCGCCGTCCCTGGCGACGTGGCTGCCGTATTGATTAGCTTCACATCAACCAGGAAATCTCACCATGTGTGGAATCGTAGGGGTCATCGGGCGCGGGCCGGTCAACCAGCTGCTCTATGACAGCTTGCTGCTGTTGCAGCATCGCGGGCAGGATGCCGCGGGCATTGCGACGTCGCAAGGCAACCAGTTCAATATGTACAAGGCGCACGGCCTGGTGCGCGACGTATTCCGCACGCGCAACATGCGTGCCCTGCCGGGCACCTCGGGCGTCGGCCAGGTCCGCTATCCCACCGCCGGCTCCAGCGCCAGCGAGGAAGAGGCCCAGCCGTTCTACGTCAACGCCCCGTTCGGCATCATGTTCGCCCACAACGGCAACCTGACCAACTGGCGCGAGCTGCGTGAGTCGCTCTACCGCGTCGACCGCCGCCACATCAACACCAATTCCGACTCGGAAGTGCTGCTGAACGTGCTGGCCCACGAGCTGCAATCGGCCGCCAGCGGTGTGTCGCTCGATGACGACGCCATGTTCCGCGCCGTTGCCGCCGTGCACAAGCGCGTGCGCGGCGCCTACGCCGTGGTGGCGCAGATTTCCGGTTACGGCCTGCTGGCGTTCCGCGATCCCAACGGCATCCGTCCGCTGTGCATCGGCCGCCAGGAAACCGACGAAGGCGTCGAGTGGATGGTGGCCTCGGAATCCGTGGCCCTGGAAGGCAGCGGCTTCGCCTTCGTGCGCGACGTCGAGCCGGGCGAAGCGGTGTTCGTCGACCTGGACGGCCGTTTCGTCAGCCGCCAGTGCGCCGACAATCCGCAGCTGGTGCCCTGCATCTTCGAATACGTCTACTTCGCCCGTCCTGATTCGCTGATCGACGGCGTGTCGGTGTACGACGCGCGCCTGCGCATGGGTGAATACCTGGCCGACAAGGTCGCGCGCAACATGCGCCTGGGCGATATCGACGTGGTCATGCCGATCCCCGATTCCTCGCGTCCGGCCGCCATGCAGCTGGCCGCCCGCCTGAACCTGGACTACCGCGAAGGCCTGATCAAGAACCGCTACGTCGGCCGCACCTTCATCATGCCCGGCCAGGCCGTGCGCCGTAAATCGGTGCGCCAGAAGCTCAACGCCATCGGCATGGAGTTCAAGGGCAAGAACGTGCTGCTGGTGGACGACTCCATCGTGCGCGGCACCACCAGCCGCGAGATCGTCGACATGGCGCGCGCCGCCGGCGCCAACAAGGTGTACTTCGCCTCGGCCGCGCCTCCGGTGCGTTTCCCCAACGTCTACGGCATCGACATGCCGACGCAGAGCGAACTGATCGCCACCGGCCGCAGCGACGAGGAAATCGCCCGCGCGATCGGCGCCGACAGCCTGATCTACCAGGACCTGCATGACATGCAGCAGGCCGTGCGCGACATCAATCCCAAGCTGTCGCGCTTCGAGGCTTCGTGCTTCGATGGCGAATACGTCACCGGCGACATCACCGCCGAATACCTGGCCCGCCTGGGCCAGTCGCGCGCGGAGTCCGGCGACGGCGAAGGCGCCAGCGGCCTGCAGTTCAACATGGGCTACGCGGCCAACGACGCCTGAGTCCGGTTCGCGCCATGAAAAAGCCGCTCCCTCGGGAGCGGCTTTTTTTATCGGCCGGCGCCTGTCACCACAGGCTGTCGCCGCTGGCCTCCAGATGGGTCAGGTACAGCCGCAGGTCGAATTCATACTGGTGATACTGCGGCTCCATCAGCCGGCACAGGTTGTAGAAGGCCTTGTTGTGGTCCTTCTCCTTCAGGTGCGCCAGTTCGTGCACCGTGATCATCTTCAGGAACTCCTCCGGCACCGTCTTGAACAGCGTGGCGACGCGGATCTCGTGCTTGGCCTTGAGCTTGCCGCCCTGGACCCGCGAGATGAAGGTGTGCTGGCCCAGCGCGTGCTGGATCACGTGGATCTTGCTGTCGAAGGCGATCTTGCTGAGCGGCGCGCCGTTGCGGATGTAGGTGTTCTTCAGGTCCACCACGTAGTCGTACAGTGCCTTGTCGGTGCGCACGGCATGCGCGCCGGCGGGATAACGGGCCCGCAGCGCCGGCCCCAGCTTGCCCTGGTCGAGCAGCGCGCGGGCCTGCGTCAGCAGGGGTTCCGGATAACCGGTCAGGTATTTCATGGCGTCAGGAAAGCGGGGAGGGCTGCACCCGCAGGCGCGGCCATTTGTCGGTGTAGCGCTTGGCCAGCAGCCGTTGCGCGTAGAGCGCGGGATCGCGCAGTCCGGGGCTGGGCCGCAGCACCAGGCCGAACAGGTCGTCCAGGCCGTGCGGCGCAAGGATGCGCAGGCGGTCATCGGCGTCGAGCGACACGCCGATACAGGTGGCGGTCTCGGGCCAGGTGGCGATGCCCGCCGCCAGCGACAAGGCCGGGGGCGGCGCGATACCGCCGTCGCGGCGCCACAGGTGGACCCGCGCCTGGTTGACGACTTCCCAGGGCGCCTGCGGCGCGGCGGCCTGCAGGCGGCGCGTGATGGCGGCCTCGTGCGCCGCCGTCAGGTCGGTGTCGTCGAAGTAGACGAAGTCCACGTCCGCTGGCGCGTGGCTGTCCGGCGGCAGGTCGTGCAGGTGGTTCCACACCAGGGTGCGGATGACGCCTGCGCCCAGGCACCAGTCGGCCGCGCCGCCGTCACGCGCGGCATGCAGCCAGCGCATCAGCGGCGCATGGCGTCGGACCAGCGCGCGCAGGCGCTCGGCGTGGATGTCGTCCAACCGCGGAATGGACCGCTCAGGCGGCGCGGCCGCGGCCGAATGCCGCGGGCAGGGCCATGAACAGCAGGATCACGAAAAGCGCCAGGCTCCACAGGGCGTATTCGATGCCCAGGACCGGCACCACCGCGTCCATGCAGGTGGCGTAGATGCCGAACAGCCACGGCACGCTGCCGTCCAGGCCGATGCCGGTCATGAAGCGGTCGGCGAAGGTCTGGTCGCACGACAGCATCTTGGCGGCCACGGTGTACTGGTACCAGGCGGCGGCGATGCCGCTGAGCGACAGCAGGCCCGCCAGGCCGGCGCAGACGCGCGTCAATGCGCGGCCGCCGCCGAAGCCGCCGATCAGGGCGATGACGCCGATCACCAGGTAGATCAGGCGCTGCATCACGCACCAGGCGCACGGCGGCATGTCGAAGACGTACTGGGAAATCAGGGCGATGCCGACCGCGCCGAAGCTGAAAAGGGCGATCAGGCGGAGCAGGCGTTCGGAACGAGAAGTCATGGTTGTTGCACGATAAGGGTTCGTCGGGGCGGGGCCCCGGGGGATGGCCAGTCCGGCCGCCAGGCGTTAGGCCTTGGGAATCGGAATTGGTTGCATGACCTGCTGCAATACCCCGAGCAGCAGTTCGCGCGAGCCTTCCCAGAAGATCTGCACGCCCAGGCACAGCATGATGAAGGCCGACATGCGCATGAACACGGCGGTGCCATTATCGCCCAGCCGGTGCAGCATCTGCGCCGCGAAGCGCAGGCAGACGTACAAAGTCAGCGAAACGACCACGATGCCGGGGATCGAGCCGCCCAGCCGCAGCAGGCTCAGCACGTGGTTCTGGTCGCGCAGCGACACGCCCACGGTGATGGCCGCGGCGATCGAGCCGGGGCCGCAACTGATGGGGAAGGTCAGGGGGTAGAAGGCGCGCGCCTTGGCCATTTCAGGGGTGAACGATTCGGCCATGCGGGCCACGCGCTCGGTGTCGGCGTCGGGCGAATTCACCAGGCGCCAGGCGCTGGCGATGACCAGCATGCCGCCGCCCACGCGCACGATCGACAGCGAGATGCCGAAGAAGCTCAGCAGTACGTTGCCGGCCACCATGGCGACGATGAGCATCAGGCCGACGTTGACGGCGACGCGCTTGGCCAGCACCGTGCGGGTGGCGGACGAGGCGCCTTCGGTCAGGGACAGGAAGATGGGCGCGATCGCCGGCGGATTCAGGAACGGCAGCAGCGTCGCCAGCGCGAAAAAGAAGCTGGTCCCCAGCACCCGCAGGTATTCGTTTAGCTCCATCGCACGGTATCGCCAAGCCGAAAACCGGATTGTATGCGGTCGGCGGCTGTCTGGCGATGGGCCGCGGGTCCGGCTTCAGGCGGCCTGTTGCCGGACCTCGTCGCCGGCCAGCGCATCGAGGATGTCGCGCTCGAACTGCATCTGGCTGCGCGGCCGCGTCAGCGCCGCGCCATCGACGATGAAGACGTCTTCCACGCGGTCGCCCAGCGTCATGATCTTGGCCATCAGCAGGTTCACCTCATGCTCGGCGAAGACCCGCGCCAGGGCGTGCAGCAGGCCGGGGCGGTCGGTCGCGGTGACCGACAGGCGCCACGAGGTGCTGCGCTCGTCCGGCTGCAGCTCGGCCTGTGGCATGATCGGGAACACCCGCGACATGCGCGACTGGCGGCCGCGGCCGTAGTAGCCGCCGCGGGTCGCGGGGGCCTGGGCGGCCGCCTTGGCGTCCTTCAGGCGTTCGGCCAGCTCGTGTTCGACCAGCGTGGCCTGCGCGCGCAGGTCGCTGGCGCCCTCGGGCAGCAGCACGATGAAGCTGTCTAGCGCCCAGCCGTGGCGCGTGGTGTGGATGCGGGCGTCCTGCACCGACAGCGACTTGGCGTCGAAGTAGCCGCAGATGGCCACGAACAGGTCGGGCACGTCGCGCGTGTAGACCATGATCTGCAGGCCTTCGCCCTGTTCGGTGGGGCGGGCCCGCACCACCGCGTGGGCCGGCGCCACCTGGTGATACAGGTGACGCGTGTGCCAGGCGATGTCGGAGGCGTCGTGGCGCAGGAAATAGGCCACGTCGAGCTGGTTCCAGAACGCCTCGCGGGCGTCGTCGCGCAGGCCGGCCAGGCGGGTCAGGCGCGCGGCCTCCTCGCGGCGTTCGGTCAGCACGGTGTGGGCGTCGGCGTGGGCGCCGCCCAGCGCCGCCAGCGTCAGCTTGTACAGGTCCTCGAGCAGCTTGCCTTTCCAGGCGTTCCAGACCTTGGGGCTGGTGCCGCGGATGTCGGCCACCGTCAGCAGGTAGAGCGCGGTCAGGTGGCGTTCGTCCTTGACCGTGGCGGCGAAGTCCTGGATCACGGCGGGGTCGGACAGGTCGCGCTTTTGCGCCACGGCCGACATCAGCAGGTGCTGGCGCACCAGGAATTCGACCAGCCTGGCGTCTTCCGGCTCCATGCCGTGGTCGTGGGCGAACTTGCGCACCTCGCGCGCGCCCAGCTCGGAGTGGTCGCCGCCGCGGCCCTTGGCGATGTCGTGGAACAGCGCCGCCACGTACAACAGCCAGTGCCGGTCCAGGCCGGCGATCAGCTGGCTGGCCAGCGGATACTCCTGGGCATGCTCGGGCATGGTGAAGCGGCGCAGGTTGCGCACCACCGCCAGCGTGTGCTGGTCCACCGTATAGGCGTGGAACAGGTCGTGCTGCATCTGGCCGACGATGCGGCGGAACACCGGCAGGTAGCGCGGCAGGATGTTCAGCATGGTCATGCGGCGCAGCTCGTGCACGATGCCGCGCGGCTGCTGCAGGATCTGCAGGAACAGCTTGCGGTTGACCGGGTTGCGGCGGAACTGCGCGTCGATGCGATGGCGCGAGTGCCAGATGGCGCGCAGCGTGCGCGCCGACATGCCGGTCAGTTCGGGATGCTGCTGCATCACCAGGAAGGCGCGCAGCAGCAGCGTGGGGTTCCGCTCGAAGCCGTCGTCGCGGATGATGTCGAGACGGTCGCGCAGGTTGCGGAAATCGTCGTCGATGTCGTGCGCGTCGCTGTCGGGGCGCGGGAACAGGCGTTCCTCGATGTTCTGCACCAGGATGCCGTTGAGCTGCGTCACCAGGCGCGCGGCCCAGTAGTAGCGTTGCATCAGCAGCTCGCTGCCGCGCCGCGTGGCGGTGGCGTGGATGCGGTAGACCTCGGCCAGGGCCGGCTGCAGGTCGAACAGCACGCGGTCTTCGCGGCGCCGGGCCAGCAGGTGCAGCTCGATGCGCAGGCGCTTGAAGGCCTGTTCGGCCTTGCGCAGGTCGCGCGCCTCGGACGGGGTCAGCAGGCCTGCCTGCGCCACCGCGCGCCAGTTCTCGCCGAAGCCGGCCGCGCGCGCCATCCACAGGATCACCTGCAGGTCGCGCAGGCCGCCGGGCGATTCCTTGCAATTGGGTTCGAGCGCGTAGGGCGTGTCCTGGTAGCGCGCGTGGCGCTGCTGCATCTCGACGCGCTTGGCGCGGAAGAACGCGCGCGCGTCCAGCCGCGACTGGGTGGCGGCCTCGAACTTCTTCATCAGCGTGCGGCTGCCGGCCAGCCAGCGCGATTCAAGCAGCGCGGTTTCCACTGTGATGTCGGCGTCGGCCTCGCGCTCGCAGTCCTCGATGGTGCGCACGCTGTGGCCGGGCTCCAGGCCCAGGTCCCAGAGCGAGGCGACCAGCTGCTCGATGGCGGACTCGTCCTCGGCGGTGGGGGCGTGCGGCAGCAGGATCAGCAGGTCGACGTCGGAGTGCGGGTACAGTTCGCCGCGGCCGTAGCCGCCCACCGCCGCCAGCGTGGCGCCGGCCGGCAGGGGATAGTGCTTGACCAGGTCGCGCAGCGCCGCGTCGACGATGCGGCGCAGTTCGCCCAGCAGCGTGTCGGGGCGTTCGTGCTCGCGGAACTGGGCCACCGCGGCTCGCCGGGATTCCTGGATGCGTTCGCGCAGGGTGCTGAGGATGTCGGCGGTCATGGTGGCGGGCGGCCGGCGGTCAGACGGCGGGGATGACGATCGGTTCGGTGATGAAGGCGGGCGGCTTGGGCATGCCGGGCGACAGGGTCAGGACCTCGTAGCCGGTGTCGGTGACGCAGACAGCATGCTCCCATTGGGCCGACAGGCTGTGGTCGCGCGTCACGACCGTCCAGCCGTCGGACAGCTGGCGGATCTCGCGGCGGCCGGCGTTGATCATCGGCTCGATGGTGAACAACATACCCGTCACCAATTTCACGCCGGTGCCCGGCTTGCCGTAGTGCAGCACCTGCGGGTCTTCGTGGAAGCGCTGGCCGATGCCGTGGCCGCAGAATTCGCGCACCACCGAAAAGCCATTGGCCTCGGCGTGCTTCTGGATGGCGTTGCCGATATCGCCCAATGTGGCCCCGTTTTTGACCTGCTGGATGCCTTTCCACATGCACTCGAAGGTGATGTCGGTCAGGCGGCGCGACAGGATCGACTGCTCGCCCACCGGATACATGCGGCTGGTGTCGCCGAACCAGCCGTCCTTGATGATGGTGACGTCGATATTGAGGGAGTCCCCGTTTTTCAGGGCCTTGTCGCCGGGGATGCCGTGGCAGACCTGGTGGTTGACCGAGGTGCAGATGGCGCCGGGGAAGGGCGGGTAGCCGGGCGGGGCGTAGCCGACGGTGGCGGACTGCACCTTGAGCTCGTCGGTCAGGTATTCCAGGCAGAGGCGGTCCAGTTCCCCGGTGGTGACGCCAGGCTTGACGTAGGGGGTGATGAAATCGAGGACTTTGGCGGCGTCCTGGCAGGCCGCGCGCATCTTGGCCAGGTCGGCCGGATTGGTAATGGTGCCCATGGAATGACTGACGGATCTCGCTTGAATGTCTGCTTGAAAGAATAGTAGAATTATAGGCTTCCCTAAAATTTTGGGGAGCAATCTGGGTAGCGGCAAGCGCCGATCCCGGCGGGTGGGGGTGGAATCATCCTGGCCACCCGGTTGGTTGTTCGACCCTGCGTGTCGGGTCGCACCGTATCTTGTGAGATCGGTGGCGGGTTCTGGAGTTTCATCGCAAGCGAAGGTTGTGGTGGGAATTCGGGCCGGTCGCCAGGTTCCGGGAGGCGGGGCGGCGCGGCAGGTGGGCGAGGGCGGCGGGCCGGGAAGGTTGGGGCGTGTACATCTTCCAGGCTGGGGCGCTGCGTGCTCGCAAGCCCGGTCATGTTTTCGAGCAGCGATGCAGGTTCAAGGCGGCTGCCGGCTTAAGTTCTTGGAAAACCCGGTTTTTTTTAAAACCTGTCTTTCCTGAAGAAATGCCCCCGGCGACTGATGCGCGCGATGGTTGCGAAACCAGGGCGCGAGAGAGCTGGATTTCGCTGCCAACAAAACAGGTCCGGGTGCGCTGGAAGAAACTGCCAGGAATTTCCTGGCGGGTCGGACGGCGCGATGCGTGCAGGCGGGGCAAGGCGCTTCGTCGTGGCGGCCGTCTGGGTTTATCGCGGCAGCGTAGCAAGTGACGTGAGGGGCGAATCGCCCGGCAGCGTCGGAGTATTGCGGCAGTGATCGGCCGGCCCGGTTAAAATCGTTATCTATCCCGCATGTGCGGGAAATCGCGCGCAACACCACCCAGGGTGTCAGCCAGAGGCTGATGCAGGTGCGGCGCAAGAAATCAACCCTTGGAGAAAGTTATGTCTTTGATGCGCGAAATGCTGGAAGCGGGTGTCCACTTTGGTCACCAGACCCGCTACTGGAACCCCAAGATGGCCCCCTTCATCTTCGGCCATCGCAACAAGATTCACATCATCAACCTGGAAAAGACGGTTGATAAGTACCAGGAAGCCACCAAGTTCGTGAAGCAGCTGGCTGCTCGCGGTGGCAACATCCTGTTCGTCGGCACCAAGCGCGCTGCCCGCGAGCTGGTCGCCGCCGAAGCCGCCCGTTGCGGCATGCCCTTCGTCGACGCCCGCTGGCTCGGCGGCATGCTGACCAACTTCAAGACGGTCAAGACCTCGGTCAAGCGCCTGAAGGACATGGAAGCCGTGGTCGCCGAAGGCGGCGCCGAGCGCATGATCAAGAAGGAAGGCCTGCTGTTCCAACGCGAACTGGACAAGCTGAACAAGTCGATCGGCGGCATCAAGGACATGAACGGCCTGCCCGATGCCATGTTCGTGATCGACGTCGGCTACCACAAGATCGCCATCGCCGAAGCCAAGACCCTGGGCATCCCCGTGGTCGCCGTGGTTGACACCAACCACTCGCCCGACGGCATCGACTACGTGATCCCCGGCAACGACGACTCGGCCAAGGCCATCGCGCTGTACGCCAAGGGCATCGCCGACGCCGTGCTGGAAGGCCGCGAACAGAACCTGAACGGTCTGGTCGAAGAAATCGGTGAAGGTCAGGAAGAGTTCGTCGAAGTGCAGGACAACCAGGCCTAAGCCTGCTGTCATGTCCGGCGGTTAGTGTCTGGGGGCGGTCGCGGAATGCGGCGTGCCCCCGCCTCGCCGGCAGTGCGAAGGTGGGCTCCCATCTTCCTCATCCGCAGCTTGCGGACGTCTCATCGAATCACACCAATGCCCCGGCCCGCCGGGGCATGTCTTAGCAAAATTTGGAGCTAACATGGCTGAAATTACCGCCGCCCTGGTCAAGGAACTGCGCGAGAAGACCGATGCGCCCATGATGGAGTGCAAGAAGGCCCTGACGGAAGCCGAAGGCGACCTGGCCCGCGCTGAAGAAATCCTGCGCGTCAAGCTGGGCAACAAGGCCAGCAAGGCTGCCGCCCGCGTCACCGCCGAAGGCCTGATCGGCCTGTTCATCTCGGCCGACGCCAAGCAAGGCGCCGTCATCGAAGTGAACTGCGAAACCGACTTCGTTGCCAAGAACGACGACTTCGTCGCTTTCGTCAACAAGCTGGCCGAGCTGGTCGCCACGCAGAACCCCGCCGATGTGGCCGCCCTGTCGGCGCTGCCCTACGGCGAAGGCACCATCGAATCGACCCGCACCGCCCTGATCGGCAAGATCGGCGAGAACATCTCGATCCGCCGCTTCGAGCGCATCCAGACCCCGAACGCGCTGGCCAGCTACGTGCACGGCGGCAAGATCGGCGTGCTGGTGGAATACGCCGGCGCCGAGGAAGTGGGCAAGGACCTGGCGATGCACATCGCCGCGACCAAGCCGAAGGCCCTGAACGCCGACGGCGTGAATCCGGCCGACATCGCCGCCGAACGCTCGGTCGCCGAGCAGAAGGCCGCCGAATCGGGCAAGCCGGCTGAAATCGTCGCCAAGATGGTCGAAGGCTCGGTGCAGAAGTTCCTGAAGGAAGTGACGCTGATGTCGCAACCGTTCGTCAAGGACGACAAGAACACCGTCGAACAGATGCTCAAGGCCAAGGGTGCCTCGATCACCAAGTTCGTGCTGTTCGTCGTCGGCGAAGGTATCGAGAAGAAGACCAGCGACTTCGCCGCTGAGGTTGCCGCCGCCGCCGCCGGCCGCGCCTGATCTCAGGGTAGTGCTTAGAGGCCGGCGCTAGATTATTCTAGTCCGGCCTATTTCTTGTCTTAAACTTTCGTCGGATTGTTCTTCGGGATATCACCTATGAGCAGCAGATCATACAAACGGGTTCTTCTCAAACTTTCCGGCGAGGCGCTGATGGGCGATGATGCATTCGGCATCAATCGCGCCACCATCGTCCGCATGACCGATGAGATCGCCGAAGTCGCCGCCACCGGCGTCGAGCTGGCCATCGTCATCGGCGGTGGCAACATCTTCCGTGGCGTCGCCCCGGGTGCGCAGGGCATGGACCGCGCCACCGCCGACTACATGGGCATGATGGCCACCATCATGAACGCGCTTGCCCTGCAGGACGCGCTCAAGCACAAGGGTATCGACACCCGCGTGCAATCGGCCCTGAACATCGACCAGGTCGTCGAACCGTACATCCGCCCCAAGGCCCTGCGTTACCTCGAAGAAGGCAAGGTCGTCATCTTCGCCGCGGGCACCGGCAACCCGTTCTTCACGACCGATACCGCGGCCGCCCTGCGTGGCGCCGAGATCGGTGCGGAGATCGTGCTGAAGGCCACCAAGGTCGACGGCATCTACAGCGCGGATCCCAACAAGGATCCTTCCGCCACGCGCTATGCGCGCATCAGCTTCGACGAGGCCATCGTCCGCCGCCTGGAAGTCATGGACGCCACGGCGTTCGCGCTGTGCCGCGACCAGAAGCTGCCGATCAAGGTGTTTTCGATCAATAAGTCGGGCGCGCTCAAGCGCGTCGTCAGCGGCGAAGACGAAGGCACGTTGGTACACGTTTAAAGAAAAGGAATATCCATGAGCGTCGCAGAAATCCGCAAATCCGCCGAAGCCAGGATGGCCAAGTCGCTTGACACGCTCAAGACCAACCTGGCCAAGATCCGCACGGGCCGCGCCCACACCGGCATCCTGGACCACGTGCAGGTCGAGTACTACGGTTCGCCCGTGCCGATCAGCCAGGTCGGCAACGTGAACCTGATCGACGCGCGCACCATCAGCGTCCAGCCCTACGAAAAGAGCATGGCCGCCGCGATCGAGAAGGCCATTCGCGAATCGGACCTGGGCCTGAATCCCATGTCGATGGGCGACAGCATCCGCGTGCCGATGCCGGCGCTGACCGAAGAGCGTCGCCGCGACCTGACTAAGGTCGTGCGCAGCGAAGGCGAGGATGCCAAGGTGGCCGTGCGCAACCTGCGTCGCGAAGCCAACGACACGCTCAAGAAGCTGGTCAAGGACAAGGAAATCTCCGAGGACGACGAGCGTCGCGCCCAGGACGACGTCCAGAAGCTGACGGACCGCAACGTGGCCGACATCGACAAGATGGTCACGCAAAAAGAAGCGGAAATCATGACCGTATAATCCTTGCAGAGCCGGAGCGGGCAGCAAGCCGCCCCGGCGCCAGGATTTTTGCCTTCGCGCCGTCCTATCCATTGCTTCGCAGCACACTGACGCAGCGGTGGATCGACGGCGCGGGTTTTTCCCCGTATTCCCTGTTTTACGCCGGTCGACGGCGCTCCCCAGACCCATGGCAACCAGTTCTACCCAGGCGGTTCCCGATACCCGCGACATCCCGGAGCACGTGGCCATCATCATGGATGGCAACGGCAGATGGGCGACGCGGCGGCTGTTGCCGCGCACGGCCGGACATGCCAAGGGTGTGCAGGCGGTGCGCCGCGTGGTCGAGGCCTGCGGCCGGGCCGGCGTGCGTTACCTGACGCTGTTCGCCTTCAGTTCCGAGAACTGGCGCCGGCCCGCCGAGGAAGTGTCGCTGCTGATGCGCCTGTTCGTGCAGGCGCTGGAGCGCGAAGTCGGCAAGCTGGAAGAGCAGGGCGTGCGCCTGCACGTCATCGGCGACCTGTCCGCGTTCGAACCGCGCCTGCAGGAACTGATCTTCGCCGCCCAGGCCCGCACCGCCCACAATGATCGCCTGCACCTCACGGTGGCGGCCAACTATGGCGGCCGCTGGGACATCCTGCAGGCCACCCGCGCCATGCTGGCGGCCGAACCCGCCCTGGCGACGCAGCCGCAACTGGTCGACGAGGCGCGGCTGGCGCGGCATCTTTCCATGTCCTGGGCCCCCGAGCCCGACCTGTTCATCCGCACCGGCGGCGAGCAGCGCATTTCCAATTTCCTGATCTGGCAGATGGCGTACGCGGAGTTCTACTTCACCGACCGTTACTGGCCGGATTTCGGCGCCGACGAGCTGCGCCAGGCGTTCGACTGGTACCGGACGCGCGAGCGCCGCTTCGGCCGCACCAGCGCCCAGCTCACCGAAACCGGCGAAAAATAGTCCGGCCGCGGCTCGCCGCGCCCCGCGCGCGGCGGCTGTGGGCCGACCCGAGGAGATCGTCACCATGTTGGGCCAGCGTATCGTTACCGCCATCGTCCTGCTCGCCGTCCTGGCGGCCGCGATGATGAGCGCCAATCCCTGGTGGTTCGTGGCGCTGCTGGCGCTGGCGGCCGCCTGCGCCAATTGGGAGTGGCTGCGCCTGACGCTGCCGCAGCCGCCGTCGCCCGTGATCGCCGCGGGCATTCCCGTCCTGTTGTTCGCGGCCATGCTGGCCCTGGCGTCGGCCTGGCTGTCGGGCCAGCGCGATGGCATCGCGGATCCGTCCTGGATCCTGCGCTACGCCGCGCCGCTGGTCGCCGCGGTGTGGCTGTTCGGCGCCACCGCCGCGGTGGTGCGCGGCCGTTCCGACGCCGCGCCGGCAAGCCTGGCGTGGTCGCTGTTTTCGGTGCCGGCCGCGTTCACCGCCTGGGCGGTGCTGGCGCAGATGTTCATGGCGCGCGGCGCCGCCTTCGTGGTGTCGCTGCTGGCCCTGGTGTGGGTCGCCGACATCGCCGCCTATTTCGCCGGCCGCGCGTTCGGCAAGCGTAAACTGGCGCCGCGGGTCAGCCCCGGCAAGACCGTGGCCGGCGCGGTCGCCGGCGTGCTGGGCGCGGTCATCTGGATCGGCCTGTCGAGTTTGTGGGAAGGCACGTTCGGCCACGCGCTGGTGGCGCACTGGTCGTTCTGGCTGGCGCTGCCGATCGCGGCGCTGCTGGGGGTGTTGTCCATCATCGGCGACCTGTTCGAGTCGTTGCTCAAGCGCCGCGCGGGCCGCAAGGATTCCAGCGCGCTGCTGCCGGGCCACGGCGGGGTCTATGACCGTATCGACGCGATCCTGCCGGTCGCGCCGTTGGCGCTAATCTTGTCTGGAGTGTTGTTTTGACGGCTTTTCAACGCGTCGTGGTGCTGGGATCGACCGGCTCGATTGGCGAGAGCACGCTGGACGTGATCGCGCGCCATCCGGACCGCCTGGCGGTGTATGCCCTGTCTGCCTACAGCCGCATGGAACGGCTGGCCGAGCAGGCGCTGGCCAGCCGCGCCGCGGTGGTGGTGGTGCCCGACGCCCGGGCGCGCGACAAGTTCGTGGCGGCCTGGCCGGCCGGCCAGGCGACGCCCGAGATCCGTGTCGGCGCCCAGGCCCTGGCCGACACCGCGGCCGATGCGCAGTGTGACGCGGTCATGGCCGCCATCGTCGGCGCCGCCGGCCTGCCCGCGGCCCTGGCGGCGGCGCGCGCCGGCAAGCGGGTGCTGCTGGCCAACAAGGAAGCCCTGGTCGCGGCTGGCTCGCTGTTCATGCAGGCAATTCGCGACAACGGCGCCGAATTGCTGCCTATCGACAGTGAACACAATGCCATTTTTCAGTGTCTGCCGCATGGCGGCCGGGCCGCCGCGCCCGACGCGCCGGCGCCGGGCGTGCGCCGGCTGCTGCTGACCGCCTCGGGCGGCCCGTTCCGCGGCCGCGACCTGGAGGACCTGCACGAGGTGACGCCGGACCAGGCCTGCGCCCATCCGAACTGGAGCATGGGCCGCAAGATCTCGGTCGATTCCGCCACCATGCTGAACAAGGGCCTGGAGGTGATCGAGGCGCACTGGCTGTTCGCCATGCCGGCCGACCGCATCGAGGTGGTGGTGCATCCGCAGAGCGTGATCCACTCCATGGTCGAGTACAACGACGGCTCGATCCTGGCGCAGCTGGGCCAGCCCGACATGCGCACGCCGATCGCCTACGGCCTGGGCTTTCCCGAGCGGCTGGACAGCGGCGTGGGCGCGCTGGACCTGACCCGCCTGGGCCGGCTCGACTTCGAAAAGCCCGATCTGGCGCGCTTCCCGTGCCTGGCGCTGGCGTTCGACGCCTTGCGGGCCGGGCAGGGCGCCTGCATCGCCCTGAACGCCGCCAATGAGGTGGCGGTGGACGCCTTCCTGTCGGGGCGCCTGGGGTATACCTGGATACCGCGGGTTATCGAGGCGACCCTGGAGTGGCAGGGGGGGCAATCATCTGTTACGCTCAACAGTCTTGACGATGTGCTGGCGCTGGATGCCGCCGCGCGCGTTTACGCCGGCAATCTCGGCCTGGCGTGATGGCCGCGCAAGCCCCTCGCGCCCCATTGATCCCTTGCGTTGATTCCTTGATTTCCTGACCCCGATGCTTTTCACCCTGCTGGCCTTTGCCGTCGCGCTTGGCTCCCTGATCATTTTTCATGAATTGGGGCATTATTGGGTGGCGCGGTTGTGCGGCGTCAAGGTGCTGCGCTTTTCGGTCGGCTTCGGCAAGGTGATCCTGCGCCGCACCGACCGTCATGGCACCGAATGGGCCCTGTCGGCCTTGCCCCTGGGCGGCTACGTCAAGATGCAGGACGACGCCCCGGCCGGCGCCAGCCCCGCCGAAGCGGCGGGCGCGTTCAACAACAAGTCCGTCGGCAAGCGCATCGCCATCGTCGCCGCGGGCCCCATTTTCAATCTCATCCTCGCGGTCTTCCTGTATGCCGGCCTGAACATGGCGGGCACCGAAGAACCGGTGGCCGTCGTCGCCCAGCCCGAGGCCGGGACGCCCGCCGCGCGCGCCGGCCTGGCCGCGGGCGACCGCATCCTGTCCATCGACGGCCAGGAAGTCGTGTCCTGGCCCGACGCCCGCTGGCGCCTGATGGACGTGATGGCCACTGGCGGCCGTACCCAGATCGAAGTCGCCACGCCCGGCGGCGGCTCGCAGCAGCGCGAAGTGACCCTGCCGGCCAATGCCATGGACCCGGCCGGCGGCGATCCGCTGCTGGCCGCTGGCATCAGCCTGGTCCGGCCCAAGCCCGCCGTGCGCGTCGTCAACGACGGCGGCGAAGGGCAGGCGGCCGGCCTGCGCCCGGGCGACCTGATCGTGGCCGTCAATGGCCAGCCCACCCCGGATACCGGCAAGCTCGTCCAGCAGATCCAGGAAAGCGCGGGCAAGGCGCTGGCGCTGACGCTGGTGCGCGACGGCGCCCAGATCACCCTGAATGCCACGCCGCGCGCGGAAACGGTCAATGGCCAGGTCGTCGGCCGACTCGGCGTCCAGCTGGGCGGCGACGTGGCCACGGTGACGGTGCGCTATGGCGTCTTCGACAGCCTCTGGCGCGGCGCCGTCCGCACCTGGGACACCGCCCTGTTTTCGCTGCGCATGATGGGCCGCATGGTGACGGGCGATGTTTCCTGGCGCAATGTCAGCGGCCCGGTCACGATCGCCGATTATGCCGGCCAGACCGCCCGGATCGGCATTGTTGCGTATATCGCCTATATCGCGTTGATCAGTATCAGCCTTGGAGTACTAAATTTGCTGCCCATTCCTATGCTGGACGGTGGCCATCTGCTGTACTATCTCGTCGAAATTGTGCGGGGCAGTCCGCCGCCCGCACGGTGGATCGATATCGGACAGCGCGCAGGCATTGGTTTATTGGCAAGCCTGATGGGGCTTGCGTTGTTCAATGATTTCACGCGCTTGTTCACTTAAGCGCCAATTAGCATAAAATCCCCCGCCATTTGCACGACCGAGGATACTCAAGGATGTCTTTTCGCCGGATGTTTCATCACAAAAAGGGTGTACTGCCGGGCATAGTGCCGAGTCTGATCGCCGCATTGCTGCTGCCAGGCATGGCCCACGCCTTCGACCCTTTTGTCGTGCGGGATATCCGCGTAGAAGGGATCCAGCGAACCGACGCCGGCACCGTCTTCGGTTATCTGCCCGTCAAGGTCGGTGAGAAATTCACCGAGGAAGAGGCCACCGAGGCGATCCGCCGCCTGTACGGCACGGGGTTTTTCACCGACGTGCAGATCCAGACCGACAATAATGTCGTGGTCGTGGTGGTTCAGGAACGTCCGACGATTGCATCCGTGAATTTCAACGGCATGCGCGAATTCGATTCCAAGGCCATTACCAAATCGCTGGGGCAGGTCGGTTTCGCCGAAGGCCGCATTTTCGACCGCTCGATGCTCGAGCGCGCCGAATACGAACTCAAGCAGCAGTACCTGTCCAAGGGCAAGTACGGCGTCGAGGTCACCTCCACCGTCACGCCGCTGCCGCGCAACCGCGTCGGCGTGAGCTTCGACGTGTTCGAAGGCTCGGTCGCCCGCATCCAGGAAATCCGCTTCGTCGGCAACAAGGCCTTCTCGGAAAGCGATCTGCTCGACGAGTTCAAGCTGACCACGCCGGGCTGGCTGACCTGGTACACCGATACCGACAAGTACTCGCGCGAAAAGCTCGAAGGCGACCTCGAACGCCTGCGTTCGTTCTACCTGGACCGCGGCTACCTCGAATTCACGGTCGAGCCGCCCCAGGTCACGATCTCGCCCGACCGCAAGGACATCCGCATCACCATCACGGTCCATGAAGGCGAGCCGTACAAAGTGCGCAGCGTCAAGCTGGCCGGCAACCTGATCGGCCTGGACAAGGAAATCAACAACCTGGTCAAGATCAAGCCGGACGAAACCTTCTCGGCGGCCAAGGCCAACGATTCGGCCAAGGCGATCACCGACTATCTGGGCGAGCTGGGCTACGCGTTCGCCAACGTCAACCCGAACCCGCAGCTGGACCGCGCCAAGCACGAGGCCGACCTGACGTTCTACGTCGATCCGAGCCGCCGCGTGTACGTGCGCCGCATCCAGATCGGCGGCAACACCCGCACGCGCGACGAAGTCGTGCGCCGCGAAATGCGCCAGCAGGAAGCCGCCTGGTACGACGCCAAGGACATCAAGACCTCGCGCGACCGCGTCGACCGCCTGGGCTACTTCAGCGACGTCAACGTCAAGACCGATCCGGTGCCGGGTTCGCCCGACCAGGTCGACGTCAACGTCGACGTGAAGGAAAAGCCCACCGGCATGATCAACCTGGGCGTGGGTTACGGTTCGTCTGAAAAAGCGATCCTGTCCGCCGGTATCAGCGAAGACAACGTGTTCGGCAGCGGCACCAACCTGACGCTGCAGTTGAACACCAGCAAGACCAACCGCGCGATCGTGCTGTCGCACACCGATCCGTACTGGACCAAGGACGGCATCAGCCGCACCACGTCCGCGTACTACCGCGTGACCGAGCCCTGGAACAACAACGACGGCGACTACCGCGTCAAGTCCATGGGCCTGGGCATGAACTTCGGCGTGCCGATCTCCGAATACGACCGGATCTTCCTGGGCGCCAACCTCGAGCGCAACCAGATCGACCTGTTCTCGAATTCGCCGCTGGCCTACCGCAACTTCGTCAATCAGTATGGCGACTCGACCAACTCGGTGATCTTCACCGCCGGCTGGTCCAACGACACCCGCGACAGCGCCCTGGCGCCGACCAAGGGTTCGTACACCCGCCTCAAGAGCGACTTCTCGACGGTCGACCTGAAGTACTACATGCTCACCGGCCAGCAGCAGTACTTCATCCCGCTGGGCGGCTCGTACACCCTGGCGCTGAACGGCATGGTCGACTGGGGCCAGAGCTACGGCGGCAAGGACTACCCGATCATCAAGGACGTGTACGCTGGCGGTATCGGCACGGTGCGCGGCTACGAAGGCTCGTCGCTGGGTCCGCGCGACTCGGTCACGGGCGATTACCTGGGCGGTTCGCGCCGCATCGTGGCGAACGCGCAGCTGTACCTGCCGTTCCCGGGCGCGTCCAAGGACCGCACGCTGCGCTGGTTCATCTTCAGCGACGCGGGCCAGGTGGGCGCGGGCAGCGGCCTGTCTTGCACCAACGGCAAGCCGGGCAGCGAGGTCGACGATCCTTGCGGCTGGCGTTTCTCGGCCGGTATCGGTCTGTCGTGGCAGTCGCCGATGGGCCCGCTGCAGCTGTCGTACGCGCGTCCGCTCAATGCCAAGCCGGGCGACGACAAGCAGAGCTTCCAGTTCCAGATCGGGACCGGGTTCTAAGCACTGGCGTTACGCTTGAAAACAAGGGAGAGGACCCCTGGTCCGGCTCCCTTGCCGTTTAGTGGCACAATACATACTTTGGCTTTGCCTTACTGGAAGGTGAGATTTTCATGATGTCTGACTTCGCACTTAAATCATCGAATTCGCCGCGCGTTAATCGTCGTGGCAAGCTGGGCGGCTCCATTGCCCTGGTGGGTGCGCTCATTCTCGGTTCCGTCGCGGCGGTGCCCGCTCAGGCTCAGAACACCAAGATCGGCTTCGTCAATACCGAGCGGATCCTGCGTGAGTCCGGTCCGGCCAAGACGGCGCAAAGCAAGATCGAAGCCGAATTCAAGAAGCGTGACGACGAACTGCAGCGCCTGAACACCAGCCTGCGTTCGCAAGCCGAAAAATTCGACAAGGACGCGCCCGTGCTGTCCGAGTCCGACCGCGTCAAGCGTCAGCGCGAGCTGTCGAACCTGGATACCGACCTGCAGCGCAAGCGCCGCGAATTCCAGGAAGACTTCAACCGTCGCCGCAACGAAGAGTTTTCCAGCATCGTGACGAAGGCCAACGAGGCCATCAAGCGCATCGCTGAACAGGAAAACTACGACCTGATCATCCAGGACGCCGTCACGGTCAACCCGCGCATCGACATCACCGACAAGGTGATCCAGAGCCTGGGCAAGTAAGCTGCAGTCGCCGTATGCCGGTTCTACTGGATCTTGCCCGCGCGCCGACGCTCGAAGCGCTGTTGAGCGCCGCCAATACCCAGGGCATGGACTGGCGCATCAGCGCGCCCGCCGGCGCAGACCCCTTGCGGGTCTGCGGCATCGGCACCCTGGCTTCGGCCAGCGGCCAGGAAATCAGTTTCCTGGCCAACCCCAAGTACCAGAGCCAGCTCGCCGCCACCCAGGCGGGGGCGGTGATCGTCTCGGCCGACGTGGCCGAGACGCTGGAAGCCGCCGCCGACCGGCCGCGCTTCACGCTGGTCGTCTGCAAGCATCCCTATCTGCTGTACGCCCGCGTGGCGCAGTGGTTCGACGCCGCCCGGCGTCCGGCCCTGCCTGCGTCCACGCATCCCTCGGCGGTGGTCGCGCCTGACGCGCACATCGAAGAAGACGTGCGTATCGGTCCGAATTGCGTGATCGAATCGGGTGCGCGCATCGGCCGCGGCAGTGTGCTGGGCGCCAGCTGTGTCATCGGCGCCGGGTCCTCGATCGGCCCGGACAGCCGTCTGCATGCGCACGTCACGCTGTACGAAGGCGTGAAGATCGGCGCGCGCGCCATCATCCACAGCGGCGCGGTGCTCGGCGCCGACGGTTTCGGTTTCGCGCCGGATCCATCGCTGGGCAAGGGCGCCTGGGGCAAGATTCCCCAGCTGGGCGGGGTGTCGGTGGGCGACGACGTCGAAATCGGGGCCAATACGACCATCGACCGCGGCGCGCTCGAAGACACCGTCGTGGGCAACGGCGTCAAGCTCGACAACCAGATCATGGTGGCCCACAACTGCCGTATCGGCGCCTACACCGCGATCGCGGCGTGCGTCGGCGTGGCGGGGTCCACCACCATCGGCGAGCGCTGCACCATCGGCGGCGCGGCCATGCTGTCGGGGCACCTGACGCTGGGCGACGACGTACACATTTCGGGCGGCACCGCGGTGACGTCCAACATTTCCAAGCCTGGCCGCTATACCGGGGTGTACCCGTATGCGGAACATGGCGAATGGCAGCGCAACGCCGCCGTGATACAACAGTTGGCGCAATTGCGCCGCCGCTTGCGGACGCTGGAAAAAGACTAGGGCGCCGCCATGCCGCCCTGGCGCTCGCGGCGCCGACAGATTTAATTCATTACGCAGGAATTCACAGAAAAATGGAACTCGACATCAAGGGGATCATGGAGAGGCTGCCGCATCGTTACCCGATGCTGCTGATTGATCGTGTCGTCGAAATGGTGCCCGGCAAATCCATCGTCGCCATCAAGAACGTCTCGATCAATGAACCGTTTTTCAACGGCCACTTCCCCCACCATCCGGTGATGCCGGGCGTGCTCATCGTGGAAGCGATGGCCCAGGCTTCGGCGCTGTTCTCGTTCACCGACGAGAACGGCGGCCTGAAGTGCGAAGGCGCCAAGACGGCCTACTACCTGGTCGGCATCGATGGCGCGCGTTTCCGCCGTCCGGTGGTGCCGGGCGACCAGTTGCGCATCGAGGTCGAAGCCGAGCGCCTGAGCCGCAGCATCTGTAAATACCAAGCGCGTGCCACCGTCGACGGACAGGAAGTGGCGTCGGCCAAGCTCATGTGCGCGATCCGTAGCCTGGAAGAGTAAATGGCAGGAAACATCCATCCCACCGCCGTCGTTGATCCGGCGGCGAAAATCGACCCCAGCGTGGTCATCGGCGCATTCTGCGTCGTGGGACCCGATGTGACGATCGGCGCCGGCACCGAGCTCGGCCCGTATTGCATGGTCGATGGCGTGACCACCATCGGGCGCGACAACCGGTTCTACCGGTATTGCTCGATCGGCGGCATGCCGCAGGACAAGAAGTACAACGGCGAGCCGACCCGCCTGGTGATCGGCGACCGCAACACGGTGCGCGAGTTCGTCACGCTGAACACCGGCACGGTGCAGGATGGCGGCGCCACGACGCTGGGCGACGACAACTGGATCATGGCCTACGTGCACGTGGCGCATGATTGCCATGTCGGCAGCCACACCATCCTGGCCAACTCGGTGCAGCTGGGCGGCCACGTCCACGTCGGCGATTGGGCCATCGTGGGCGGCCTTACCGGCGTGCACCAGTTCTCGCGCATCGGCGCCCACAGCATGACGGGCGGCAACAGCTCGCTGATGCAGGACACGCCGCCGTTCGTGCTGGCCGCGGGCAACCCGTGCCGTCCGGTCGGCGTCAACGTCGAGGGCCTGAAGCGCCGCGGCTTCACGCCGGCCCAGGTGTCGGCGCTGCGCGACGCCTACAAGATCATCTACCGCCGCGGCCTGTCGCTGGATGACGCGCGCGCCGAATTGCGCGCCCGCCAGCAGGCCGAGCCCGAAGTCGCCGAGCACCTGCAGACGCTGCTGGATTTCCTCGACGTGTCGTCCCGCGGCATCATCCGTCCATGAACAGGCGGATCGGCATGGTGGCCGGCGAGCCCTCGGGCGATCTGCTGGCCGGACGCATCATTGCCGGTCTGCAGCAGCGCGCCCCGGGCGTGCTGTGCGAGGGCATCGGCGGCCCGCAGATGCAGGCGCGCGATTTCGACACCTGGCACCCGATGCATGCGCTGACGGTGTTCGGCTACGTCGACGCGCTCAAGCGCCTGCCGAGCCTGCTGCGCACCTATCGCGACGTTTCACGCCGCTGGCTGGCCGAGCCGCCGTCGGTGTTCGTCGGCATCGACGCGCCCGATTTCAACCTGCGCCTGGAGCACCAGCTGCGCCAGGCCGGCACGCCCACCGTCCATTTCGTCGGTCCCTCGATCTGGGCCTGGCGCTACGACCGCATCCACAAGATCCGCGAATCGGTGTCGCACATGCTGGTGCTGTTCCCGTTCGAGGAAGAGATCTACCGCAAGGAAGGCATCCCGGTCACCTATGTCGGCCATCCGCTGGCCGGCGCCGTGCCGATGCAGCCCGATCGCGCCGCCGCGCGCACGCGGCTCGGCATCGACCAGGACGCGCGCGTGCTGGCGATCCTGCCGGGTAGCCGTTCGTCCGAGATTCGCCTGCTGGCGCCGCGCTTCCTGCAAGCCGCGCAGATGCTGCAGAAGCGCGATCCGGCGCTGCAGTGCGTGGTGCCGATGGTCAACGACCAGCGCCGCGCCGAATTCCAGGCGATCCTGGCCAAATACCCGGTGCCGGGGCTGCGCTGCGTCACCGCCCAGGACCTGCACGGCGCCGATGGCGATCGCCAGGCGCCGGTGGCGTGGTCGGTGATGGAAGCCAGCACCGCGGTGCTGGTGGCCAGCGGCACCGCCACCCTGGAAACCGCGCTGTACAAGCGGCCCATGGTGATTTCCTACGTGCTGTCGCCGCTGATGCGCCGCATCATGGCCTGGAAGTCCGGCCAGGAACGGCCGTATCTGCCGTGGGTGGGCCTGCCCAACGTGCTGCTGCGCGACTTCGCGGTGCCCGAGCTGTTGCAAGACGACGCCACGCCGGAGAAGCTGGCCGAGGCCACCTGGACGGCCTTGACCGACGAAGCCCTGGCGGCGCGCATCGAAGCGCGTTTCACGGCCCTGCACCAGGAACTGCTGCGCGATACGCCGGCGCTCGCCGCCCAGGCGATCCTGGAGGTGGCCGGTGGAGCAGCCTGACCTGTTTGCCGCGCCGGCGCAGCCGGCCTTGGTGACGGCCGGCGTCGACGAAGCCGGCCGAGGTCCGCTGGCGGGCGCCGTGTACGCGGCCGCCGTGATCCTGAATCCGGCCCGGCCCATCGACGGCCTGGCCGACTCCAAGGTGCTGAAGGCCGCCACGCGCGAGGCGCTGGCGCTCGAGATCCAGGCGCATGCGCTGGCCTGGTGCGTGGCCAGCGCCAGCGTGGCCGAGATCGACAGCCTGAACATCCTGCGCGCCACCTTGCTGGCGATGCGGCGCGCCGTCGAGGGCCTGTCGCTGGCGCCCCAGCTGGCGCTGGTGGACGGCAACCAGGCGCCCAAGCTGGGCTGCACGGTGCAGACGGTGATCAAGGGCGATGCCCTGGTGCCGGCGATCTCCGCCGCATCGATCCTGGCCAAGACCGCGCGCGACGCCGACCTGCTGCGCCTGCACGCGCTGTACCCGCAGTATGCGTTCGATCAGCACAAGGGCTACGGCACCGCCTTGCACCTGCAGATGCTGCGCGAACACGGCCCCTGCGCCGAGCATCGCCGCAGTTTCGCGCCCATCAAGGCCTTCGGCCTGGTCTCATGAAACACATCAGTTCCCGCGACAACCCCGCGGTCAAGGCGCTCGTCAAGCTGGCGGGCACCGCCGGCAAGCGCGGTGCGCCCGTGCTGCTGGACGGCGTGCACCTGTGTCAGGCGTGGCTGCAGCATCATGGCGCGCCGGACCAGGCCATCTTCGACGTCGACCGCCTGTCGCAGCCCGATATCGCGGCGCTGGCGGCCGCCGTGCCGGACGCCCGCTGCCTGGCGCTGGACGCCCGCCTGATGCAGGCGCTGGCCAGCGTCGAAAGCGGGCAGGGCGTCGCCTTCGTGGTGACGCCGCCGTCGCTGTCCCTGCCCGAGGCGGTGGACGAGAATTGCGTGCTGTTCGACCGTATCCAGGACCCGGGCAACGTCGGCACCTTGCTGCGCACCTGCGCCGCGGCCGGCATCAAGCGCGTGTTCCTGGCCACCGGCACCGCCGCCGCCTGGTCGCCCAAGGTGCTGCGCAGCGGCCAGGGCGCGCATTTCGCGCTGGCGATCCACGAGCACGTGGACTTGCCGGCGCTGCTGCCCGGGTTGCGCGTGCCGCTGTTGGCGACCGCGCTGGAAGGCGCCCAGGACCTGTACGCCGGGCGCCTGCCCGAGCGTTGCGCCTGGGTCTTTGGCCATGAGGGCCAGGGCGTGGCCGCCGAGTTGCTGGCGGCGGCGCGGCTCAGGCTGCGCATTCCTCATGACATGGCCGCGGTGGAGTCGCTGAACGTCGGCGCCGCCGCCGCCATCTGCCTGTTCGAGCAGCGCCGCCAGGCGCTGGCGGGCGCGCCGCGCTGATTCTGCATTGGTGCGTGTCTGAGCCCGCCGGGGGGACGCCGGGCCGGCATATACTCGACGCTTTGCCGCTCCCAAGGTGTTCCATGGCGCCATTGCCGGTCGCTCATTCCCTGTCAGGCCGCGCCACGCGCGCGCGCTGCCAGTCGTTGCTTGCCGCCTGCCTGTGCGCGCTGGCGCTGGGCGGATGCGCCTCGGGCAAGCCGCAACGGGTCAGCCTGGTGCCGGTCGACATGACCGAATCGGCCGGCCGGCTGCAACTGTCGCGCGAGGTGGTGGCGAAGCTGCCCAACGACGCCGCCGTGACGCTGCCTTCCGGCTCGCAATGGCGGCGGGCCGGCGCCATCGTGCAGGGCGACGTGTTCCGGCCGCTGGGCGGCCCGTTCTCGATTGCCTTGCCGCGCCGCACGGAGGCCTATCTGGTGGCCTCGTCCGGCAAGCTGGTGGGCTTCTACCTGCCGGTCGACAGCAGTTACATCGAACTGTCCCGTCCCGTCGTCCTGCCCGGGGCGGTGCGGCAGTGACGGATGGGCGCAGCCGGGTTTGCCGATCAGGGCGCGCCAATGGCGCGCCCTGATCGTTTTCAGCCGCGGTCCAGGCCCACTTCCTGCAGCACCGTGGTCGAGATCTCCTCGATCGACTTGGTGGTGGTGGAGAGCCACGAAATGCCCTCGCGGCGCATCATGCGCTCGGCCTCGGCCACTTCATAGCGGCACTGCTCCAGCTGCGCGTAGCGGCTGTTGGGGCGGCGCTCGTTGCGCACTTCGGACAGGCGCTCGGGCTGGATCGACAGGCCGAACAGCTTGGCGCGGTGCGGCGCGATGGTCGAGGGCAGGGTGCCGCGCTCGAAATCGTCGGGCGTCAGGGGGAAGTTGGCGGCCTTGATGGCGTATTGCATGGCCAGGTACAGGCTGGTCGGGGTCTTGCCGCAGCGCGAGACGCCCACCAGGATGACGTCGGCCTGGTCCAGCTGATTGACGAACTGGCCGTCGTCGTGGGCCAGGCTGAAGTTGATGGCGTCGATCCGGTTGCGATACTTTTCCGAATTGGCCTGCATGTGCGAGCGGCCGATGGAATGGCTGGATTTGAGCCCCAGCGCCTGCTCGATGTGGCTGACGAAGGTGCCGAACAGGTCCAGGAAAATTCCGTTCGCCTGGCGAACACGAGCCAGGATGTCGGGGTTGACCAGGGTGCTGAAGACGATCGGCGGCACGCCGGCCTCCAGGGCGCTGCGGTCGATGCGCATGGCCACTTCGGCGGCCTTTTCCAGCGTGTCGACAAACGGCAGCCGCACCGGCTTGAAATCGACTTGCTCGAACTGGGAAAGCACCGACTGGCTGAAGGTTTCCGCGGTGATGCCGGTGCTGTCGGAAACGATGTATACCGTGCGTACGATCGGGGTAGATGTCATATGTAAAAATTCCAACCAGGCGGATGGCCGGATGTGCTCCTCCGAGTACAATCAGGCCCCTATAAGTCACCCCAAGGGCGGTCCAAGGCCAGTTTGGTCAGCGCAGGCGGATCGGCGAAATCCAGGCGGTAGCCGGCGTCGAATCTGCATTGACCAAACTCGCTTTCATTCCATTGTAAAAGGTGACTTCAATGTCGTACGTTGTTTTGTTCGAGCAGCTCCGCATGACGGACGTGGACTCGGTAGGAGGCAAGAACGCATCACTAGGCGAAATGATCAGCCAGCTGTCTGGCGCGGGTGTCCGCGTGCCGGGCGGCTTTGCCACGACCGCTGACGCCTTCCGCGACTTCCTCCAGGCCTCCGGCCTGGACAAGCGCATCGCCGAACGCCTGACCACGCTGAACCCCGAAGACGTCCGCGAGCTGGCCAACGCCGGCGCGCAGATCCGTCAATGGATCGTCGAAGCGCCGTTCTCGGCTGAATTCGAAGCGCAGATCCGCGACGCCTTCGCCAAGCTCGACGCCGATGGCAAGGGCTCGTTCGCCGTGCGCTCGTCGGCCACCGCCGAAGACCTGCCCGACGCCTCGTTCGCCGGCCAGCAGGAAACCTTCCTGAACGTGGTCGGCATCGACGACGTGCTGGACAAGATCCGCCACGTGTTCGCCTCGCTCTACAACGACCGCGCCATCTCCTACCGTGTGCACAAGGGCTATGCCCACGCCGATGTGGCCCTGTCGGCCGGCATCCAGCGCATGGTGCGTTCGGACAAGGGCAGCGCCGGCGTGATGTTCACCATCGACACCGAATCGGGCTTCCAGGACGTGGTGTTCATCACCTCGTCGTACGGCCTGGGCGAAACCGTGGTGCAGGGCGCCGTCAACCCCGACGAGTTCTACGTCTTCAAGCCCACGCTGGCCCAGGGCCATTTCCCCATCGTCGGCCGCCGCATCGGTTCCAAGCTGATCAAGATGGAATTCGATCCCGAGCGTCCGGAAGGCCGCGCCGTGCGCACGGTCGACGTGCCGGTGTCCGAGCGCAACCGCTACTCGCTGACCGACGACGAGGTCAACGAGCTGGCCCGCTACGCCGTCATCATCGAGAAGCACTACGGCCGCCCGATGGACATCGAGTGGGGCCGCGACGGCGTCGACGGCAAGATCTACATCCTGCAGGCGCGCCCGGAAACGGTGAAGTCGCAGCAGGGCGCCAACGACGTGCAGCAGCGCTATCGCCTGAAGGCCACCGGCCAGGTCCTGATCACCGGCCGCGCCATTGGCCAGAAGATCGGTTCGGGCCCGGTGCGCGTGGTCGGCGACATCTCCGACATGGACAAGGTGCAGCCCGGCGACGTGCTGGTCACCGACATGACCGATCCCAACTGGGAACCCGTCATGAAGCGCGCCTCGGCGATCGTGACCAACCGCGGCGGCCGTACCTGCCACGCGGCCATCATCGCGCGCGAGCTCGGCATTCCGGCCGTGGTGGGTTGCGGCAACGCCACTGACCTGCTCAAGGAAGGCCAGGCCGTGACCGTGTCGTGCGCCGAGGGCGACGAAGGCCGCATCTATGACGGCCTGATCGAGACCGAAGTCGAGGAAGTGCGCCGCGGCGAGATGCCCGCCATCGACCTGAAGATCATGATGAACGTGGGCAACCCCCAGCTGGCGTTCGACTTCGCCCAGATCCCCAACGGCGGCGTCGGCCTGGCGCGCCTGGAATTCATCATCAACAACAACATCGGCATCCACCCGAAGGCGGTGCTGGACTACCCGAACGTCGACGGCGAGCTGAAGAAGGCCGTGGAATCGGCCGCCCGCGGCCATGCCAGCCCGCGCGCCTTCTTCGTCGAGAAGATGGCCGAAGGCGTGGCCACCATCGCGGCGGCCTTCTACCCGAAGCCCGTGATCGTGCGCATGTCGGACTTCAAGTCCAACGAGTACCGCAAGCTGGTCGGAGGTTCGCGCTACGAGCCCGAGGAAGAGAACCCGATGCTGGGCTTCCGCGGCGCTTCGCGCTACATCGCCGACGACTTCGCCGAGTGCTTCCGCATGGAATGCGAAGCGCTCAAGAAGGTGCGCGATGACATGGGCCTGACCAACGTCGAGATCATGGTGCCGTTCGTGCGCACCCTGGGCCAGGCGGAAAAGGTGGTCAACCTGCTCGCCAAGCACGGCCTGGCGCGCGGCGAGAACGGCCTGAAGCTGATCATGATGTGCGAAGTGCCCTCCAACGCCATCCTGGCCGACGAGTTCCTGCAGTACTTCGACGGCTTCTCGATCGGTTCGAACGACATGACCCAGCTGACCCTGGGCCTGGACCGCGACTCCGGCATGGAGCTGCTGGCGGCCGATTTTGACGAACGCGACGAGGCCGTCAAGTTCATGCTGCGCCGCGCGATCAAGGCTTGCCTGGCCGCCAACAAGTACGTCGGCATCTGCGGCCAGGGCCCCAGCGATCACCCGGACTTCGCGCAGTGGCTCAAGGATGAAGGCATCCTGTCGATGTCGCTGAACCCGGACACGGTGGTCGACACCTGGCAGCGCCTGGCGAAGCAGTAAGTCGCCCGCGTTGACGCAAACCCCCGCATTCGAAAGAGGCGGGGGTTTTTTCTTGGGGCGGCCCGGCGGCGGTCAACCCCTGGCTGCCGCGCCCGGCCCGCGCCGCCTGGGCAGATACAGGTAGAGCCCCGTGACCAGCACGGCGATGGCCGCCAGATCCAGCAAGGCCCAGATCAGTTTGAGCGGCAGGCCGGCGTAGTTGCCGAAATGCAGCGGCCGTGAGCCCTCCAGCAGCCACATGTACCAGGGCGGCGGATCCGCGTCGAGCAGTGCGCCGTCGGCGATGCGCACCACGACCGGTTGCAGCAGGTGCCGCGTCAGCGGCGTGCGGCCCTGCATGAAGACGGTACAGGCGCCGTCGGACGAGAACAGCGAACCGGGCAGCGCCAGGAAGCTGATGTCGTGCTCCGGCAGTGTGCGCCGGGCCAGGTCGACGGCGGCCTGCAGCGGCCTGGCGACCGGCGGGCCGGGCGGCGGCGCGGCCAACTGCCGGCTGGCCGCATGCTCGCGCCAGGCGCCAAAGACGAACGAATCGAGCGTGTTGATTGCGCCGCTCAGTCCGACCACGGTCAACCAGAACAACAGCACCATGCCCAGCAGATTGTGCAGGTCCAGCATGCGCAGCAGCCGCGAACGCCCCTTGCGCACGGTGCCGAACGGCGTCTTGCGCATGAAGCCGCCGTACAGCGCCACGCCGGAAACCAGCGATACCAGCAGCAGCGCGCCCATGACGGCGAGGATCAGGCTGCCCGGCATGCCCAGCAGCATGTCGGTATGCAGCCGCAACAGCAGGGCCATCGGCCCGCCGTGGCGCCAGTCTTTCTCGCTCCAGGCCTCGCCGGTGACGACGGGGCCGCGCGCATCGACCAGCGCGAAGGGCTTCTGGCCGGGCGCGCCCGGGCTCAGCCCGAAACGGTACTGGTGAGGTTCGTCGAGCCAGACGATGAAGCGGATGTCCCGGCGCGGGTATTGCTCGCGCACCCGCGCGGCCATGGCATCCACGTCCCGTGGCGCGGCCGCCTCCCGCGCCGGCGGGACACGGGCGGGGGTGTCGAACCACGCATCGATCTCGTCATGGAAGATCAGCGGCAGCCCGGTCAGGCACAGCATCAGCAGGAACAGCGTGCATGCCAGGCTGGACCACGTATGCAGCCATCGCCAGATGCGCAGGCGGCGCGGGGCGTCGATGCTCATGCCAGGGCGCCCACGCTTACCAGCGGTAGGTCAGGGTGCCGATGACGGTGCGTCCGGCGCCGTAGAAGCACTTGGTCGCGGTGGCGCACGCCGATACGTATTCGCGATCGAACAGGTTGCTGGCGTTGATGCCGGCGGTCAGTCCCTTCAGCGAAGGGATGGCTTGCCCCAGGTCGTAGCGCACCGCGGCATCCACCACCGTGAAGGGCGAGACCTTCAATGTGTTGTCGGCGTTGGCATAGCTGCTGCCGACGTAACGCACGCCGCCGCCCAGGCTCAGGCCGGCCAGCGCGCCGCTGTGGAAGGTGTAGTTGGCCCAGGCGTTGGCGCTGTGGCGCGAGACGTAGGTGGGGTGCTTGCCCTGCGCGGTGGTGCTGCGCGTGTTGACGTTGTCCATCAGGGTGTAGGACGCCAGCAGGTCCAGGTTGCGCGTCAGGCTGGCCTTGCCTTCCAGTTCCAGACCGCGCGAGCGCACCTCGCCCGTCTGGATGCTGTAGTTGGTGTTGGCCGGATCGGTCGTGAGCACGTTGCTCTGGGTGAGCTGGTAGACGGCGGCGCTGACGAAGGCGTCCTGGCCGGGCGGCTGGTACTTGATGCCGGCCTCGTATTGCTCGCCCTTGGTGGGCTTGAACAGATTGCCCTGGGCGTCGGCGTCGGCCACCGGCTGGAACGAACGCGAATAGCTGACGTAGGGCGCCACGCCGTTGCTGAATTCATAGACTGAGCCAAGGCGCCAGGTGAAGGCGCGGTCGGACTGGTGGGTGGTGTCTCCGTTGATCCGGTTGCGCCGGTCGTTGCCCGCCCAGTCCTGGCGGATGCCGCCCAGCAGCGTCCATTGGCCCAGTTTCACCTGGTCCTGCGCGTACAGGCCTATCTGGTCCAGCGTCTGCTTGCTGCGCACGGTGATCGACGGCGTGGCGATGGCGGCGTCGTAATCGGGCCGATTGATCGACAAGGATGGCGCGGCGCCCATGCCCTGGTCTTCGCGATAACTCAGGCGCTGGTAGTCGATGCCGAACAGCGCGGTGTGCGCGAGGGCGCCGGTGTTGAAACGGGCCTGGGCATGGTTGTCCGCGGTTACTGCGTCCATGTTGGCGTGATTGACGATGGCGCGCCGCGTCAGCAGCGGATTGGCCGGATCGGCGGCATTCAGTACCGTGGTGTAGACGCTCTTGTAGTCCGTTTTCATCTGCATGTAGCGCAGGTTGGACTGCACCGACCAGACCTCGTCGATCCGATGCTCCAGCAGATAGCCCAGGGCCGTCTGCGTGCGCTTGAATTCATCGAAGCGCGGCGACCCGTCGAAGAAGCGGCGACCGAGGCGGCCGCCGCCGGGCAGGTCCTGGATGGTGCCCACGGCCGGCAGGAAGCCGAAGTAGCCGCCATAGGGATCATGCTGGTACTGCGCCAGGAGCGTCAGCGAGGTGTCGGCGTTGGGGCGGAACGTGACGGCCGGCGCGATCGCCACGCGCTCGTCCTTCTGGTAGTCGATCTGGGTCTTGCCGGTGTGAGCGACGCCGGTCAGCCGGTAGAGCACCTTGCCGGCGTCGTCCACCGGACCGCCGAAGTCGAAGGCGGCCTGCCCGAAGTTGTGGCTGCCCGCCTGCAATTCGATCTCGTGCAGCGGCGTGGCGGTGGGTTTCTTGCTGACCAGGTTGATCAGGCCGCCCGGAGTGCCCTGGCCGAACAGCACGGATGACGGGCCGCGCAGCACTTCGATGCGTTCCAGGTTGTAGGTGTCGATCTGCGGGATGGCGTAGTTCGTGCCCAGCAGGCGCATCCCGTCCAGATAGGCGTAGTCGTAATTGATGCCACCGCCAAAGCCGCGGTAGATCACCGTGTCGTAGCGCGAGCCGCCGGCGCCGCGGTATTCGGCGGTCAGGCCAGGCGTATAGCGCAGCGCCTGGCGCACGTTCTGCACCGCCTGGTCGTCCATTTGCTGGCGTGTCACCACCGAGATGGATTGGGGCGTCTCGATCAGCCGGGCGTCGGTCTTGGTGCCGGCGCCGGAAGTGTCGGCCACGTATCGGACGGTCTCGCTCGCGCCTTGCACCCGGATGGGGTCGAGCGTGGTGGCGTCGCTCGCGGTGGCGGGCAACTGCGACACGATCAGGGTGTTGCCGCTGTGGCGCCAGCCCAGGCCCGAGCCGGCCAACAGGCGCGTCAAGGCCTCATCGCGGGTATAGCTGCCGTGCAGCGCGGGGGCGGTCCGGTCGCGCGCGATGTCGCCGCTCATGACCAGTTGCAGGCCGGTGGACGCGGTATAGGACAGCAGGGCGCTGGCCAGCGGCTGGCTGGGGATATCGAAGCGTTGATGCGTGGCGGCGTCGGCGGGAGCGGCTTGCGCCTGGGCCGCGGGTTGGCCCGCGGCCCAGGCGGTGGCCGCCAGCAAGGCGGCCGCCAGGCGGCGCAAGCCGTGGCGGCCGGTGTGCAGGGAGGCGCCAGCGCGGTGGCGTAGGGGATGGTGTTGTGCGGCCGACATGTGCGGTTTGCCCTTGTTCGTGTTTCGATATCGCGACGGCGAATTGCGCGTCCTCTCCCTGTCAAACACCGGACGGGCGGGAACTGATGATCGAAGCGGGCGGGAAGTTGGTAACTGAATGTTGTCGGGTGGTCAGCGCGCGTAGACCAGGGTGGCGTAGCCCGCCACGACACGCAGCCGGATCGGGAAGGTTTCCGCCAGGCCACGCAGGGCCTCCTGCGGATCCGCCGTGTGGAAGGCGGCCGTGACCGGCAGCGCGCCCACGCCGGCATCCATCAGGAAGATGGGGCCGCGCTGGTAGCGTTGCAGCTCGGCCAGCACGGTGGCCAGCGGCACGTCGTTGAACACCAGGCGGTCCTGGCGCCAGGCCAGCGCGGCCGCCTGATCGAAGCGCGCGGGCGCGGCGCCGCCCGAGACGCCGTACCGCATCTGCCAGCCGGCTTCGAGCGTCACGGGGGGCGCGTCGGGACGCGGCCGCACCGCGACCGCATGCTCGGTGACCGATACGGTGACGATGTCGTCCAGCAGCTTGACGTCGAATTGCGTGCCGAGCGCAGTGCTGATCCCCTGGCCGGCCCGCACGGAAAAGCGCCGTGCGGCGTCGGCGGCGACCTGGAAGTAAGCCTGGCCGCGATGCAGGGTCAATTGGCGTTGGCGGCTGTCGAAGCGGACCGACAACGCGGTGTCGCTGCCCAGTTCGAGCGCGCTGCCGTCGGCCAGGACGATGCGGCGCCGTTCGCCGATGCCGGTGCGATAGTCGGCCAGCAGGTGCAGGCGCGACAATGCATATAGCGCGGGAACCGTCACGGCCGCCGCGAGCACGCCCAGCATGGCGCGGCGACGATGCATGCGGTCAGCGACGGGGCGAACCGCGTCGAAGCGGTTCCACAGCGCCTGCGCCCGCGCATAGGCGGCGGGGTGGGCCGGGTCGGCCTCCAGCCAGCCGGCGAAGGCGCGGCGATCCTGTTCGGTGGCGTCCTCGTCGTGCAGCCGCGCGAGCCATTCCAGCGCGGCCAGGTAGATCGGGTCCTGGGCGGGGGCGGCCATGGCTCAGGCGGGTTCCAGCGCGGCGTCCAGCTGCGCCATGGCGGCCACGACCTGCGAGATCACGGTATTGCGGCTGGTGCCCATGCGTTCGGCGATCTCGTCATAGGACAGGCCTTCGATGCGCTTGAGCACGAAGGCCTGGCGGCGGCGTTCAGGCAGCGCCGCGATGGCCTCCAGCAGGCGTTGCAGCTCGCGCCGGTACATCACGATCATTTCCGGCGTGGGGCGGGAGTCGGGGAGGTGGTCCAGTTCCAGGCCGGTCAACTCCACCTCGGCGCGGCGGCGCGCATCGCGCAGGTGGTTGAGGGCCAGGTTGTGGGCCGCCCGGGTGATGTAGCCGGCATTGACCTGGGCGCGCTGGGCGCCCATGCGCAGCAAATTGGTGAAGGCCTGCTGCACGACGTCCTCGGCCGCGCCCTGGCTGCCGACGATACGGCGCACGATGGCGCGCAGGCGCCGCACTTCGGCTTGGTAGAGGGCGGAGATGTCGCCAACAGGCACGTTCATGGCAGGCCGGCGGGCGAGAAAGCCCGCGTGAGAACAGTCAAATACGATTGACAACTGTTCTCAATTATAGCGGGCTTGCCATCCGTGCCGCGCAGCGCCCCTGGCAAGGACGCGGGCCATGTCCTTCAGGCCGCCTTGGCCTCGCGCTCGATCAGTTCGCGCTTGCGCTCGATGCCCCAGCGGTAGCCGGCCAGCGAGCCGTCGGTGCGCACCACGCGATGGCAGGGGATGGCCAGCGCGATGTTGTTAGTGGCGCAGGCCCGCGCCACCGCGCGCACCGAACGCGGCGAGCCGATGCGTTCGGCGACGTCGGTGTAGGTGACGGTGGTGCCCACCGGGATCTCGCGCAGCGCCTCCCAGACGCGGCGCTGGAAGGCGGTGCCGCGCACGTCCAGCGGCAGGTGCAGGCCCACCGAGGGGTTCTCGACGAAACCGACCACCGCCGCCATCCATTGCTCGAATTCCTGGTCGGCACCGATCAGCCGGGCCGCCTTGAAGCGGTCCTGCAGGTTGCGCACCAGCTGTTCGGGATCCTCGTGCAGCGCGATTTCGCAGATGCCGGTGTCGCTGGCCGCCACCAGCAGCGCGCCGAGCGCGCACTGGCCCACGGCGAAGCGGATCTCGACGCCTTCGCCGTCCTTGCGGAAGGCGGTGGGCGTCATGCCGAGGATGGCCGGCGCGGCCTCGTAGAAGCGGCCGCTGGAGTTGAAGCCGGCGCCGTACATGGCGTCGGTGACGCTGGCGCTCTGGCGCAGCTGCTGGCGGGCGCGGTCGGCGCGCAGCGCATTGGCGTAGGCCTTGGGCGTGATGCCGGTGGCCGCCTTGAAGATGCGGTGGAAGTGGAAGCGGCTCATGCCGGCCTGTTCGGCCAGCGTGTTCAGGTCGGGCGGCTGCTCGGCCTCCAGCGCCCGGCAGGCGCGTTCGACGGCGGCGGCGTGCTGTTTGCTCAAGGGGGCGGCGTGGGTCATGTCGGGCTCCAGGGGCGCGCCGGTTTGCGCGCTTTCGACAATGTTCTCAAAGGCCGGCCCGCGCCGCACTCCGGTTGTTGCCGGGGGCGGCTCGCGCCCCAGGCCCGGGCCTCAGGCCAGCGCGTAGGCGTCCAGGAAGCGGCGCACCAGTTCGCCCGACACCGGGGTGGCGCGCACGTTGGCGGACAGGCCGGGCACGTCGAGGTTCTCGGCGGCGTAGCGGCGGCCGAAGCGTTCGAGGTGGGCGCGCACGAAATCGGGGCCGAATTCGGGGTGGAACTGGGTCGAGAAGATGTTGCGGCCGATGCGGATCATCTGGTGCGGGTCCAGGTCGGAACGCGCCAGCACGGCCGCGCCGGGCGGCAATTGCAGCACGGTCTGCGCATGCAGCATCTGCGCCGGGAAGGTGGGCGGCAGGCCGGCCAGCAGCTTGTCGCCGGCGGCAGCGGGCAGCAGTTCGACCGTCTGGGTGCCGACTTCGCGGCCGGCGGGGTTGTAGCCCACCTTGCCGCCCAGGGCGTGCGCCAGCAACTGGTGGCCGTAGCAGATGCCGAACATCGGCAGGCCGGCCGCGGCGGCCTCGCGCAGCCAGGCGGCGGTGTCTTCGCTCCAGGGTTCCAGGTCGGTGACCATGGCGGGCGAGCCGGTGATCAGGGCGGCGCGGTACTGGTCCGGCGCGCGCGGGCGTTCGCCGGCGTGGACGGCGACCACTTCAAGGGCGTCGGGCGTCAGGCCGGAGGCCCGCGCCAGCTGCTCGGCATAGCCGCCGAACTGGCTTTTGAGCGTATCGTCCGGGTCGCCCGTGTGCAGGATGAGGACGGGGCGGGCGGAGGAGATTGCAGCGGTCATTGGGGTGTGTGCGTGGAAAATGCCAGCGGCCGGGGACGGCAGCCAGCGCACATCATAATCCAGGCGATTGTCCAGGGGCGGCGGGGGTGTCACCGCGGCGTCATGGAAATACGTACAATCCGCTGACCGACTCATCCTTTCAGGCGAACGTAACTATGTGGATTTGGTTAGGGCTGGCCGCGCTGGCGCTCATAGGCGAACTGGCGACGGGAACCTTCTACTTGCTGCTGGTGGCGCTGGGATTGGCCGCGGGCGGTGTCGCCGCCTGGCTGCTGGCGGGCCTGGAATGGCAGCTGGTGGCGTGCGGCGTCGTGCTGCTGCTGGGCCTGCTGGTCCTGCGCAAGACGCGCGTCCTGAAAAAGCGCGAGGTCGACGCGTCCCGCAACGCCGACGTCAACCTGGACATCGGCCAGACCGTCAAGGTGGAAGCCTGGAGCCAGGACGGCAACGCGCGCGTCTGGTACCGCGGCGCGCACTGGCAGGCGGAACTTGCCGAGGGGCAGCCGGCCCACGGCGGCGAACACATCATCACCGAAATGCGCGGCACGCGCCTGGTCCTGACTCCGAAGGGGGACGCGACCGGCGCCACGCGCTAGGGCGTGGCGGCGTGGCGGGCTTGGAGCCTGGCCGCGCCGGCCCGTCCCGAGGCAGGACCCGGACCCGCGCAGACGGGCCGGCCGCAGCAGGCGCCCTGACTTTCGCGGGCAGGCGCGTCACCGCATTCACCCCAGAAGAGGCACCACACCATGATCGATAACTCCACCATCGTCCTGCTCGTCATCGTCGCGCTGGCGATCCTGATCGTCATCAGGGCGATCGCCATCGTCCCCCAGCAGCACGCCTGGGTGGTCGAGCGGCTGGGCAAGTTCGACCGCGTACTGTCGCCGGGCGCCGGCTTCGTGATCCCGTTCATCGAGCGCGTTTCCTACAAGCACTCGCTCAAGGAAATCCCGCTGGACGTGCCGAGCCAGGTCTGCATCACGCGCGACAACACCCAATTGCAGGTGGACGGCGTGCTGTACTTCCAGGTGACCGACCCGATGCGCGCCTCGTACGGCTCGTCCAACTACATCTCGGCCATCACGCAGCTGGCGCAGACCACGCTGCGCTCGGTGATCGGCAAGATGGAACTGGACCGCACCTTCGAGGAACGCGACGCCATCAACAGCACCATCGTGTCCTCGCTCGACGAGGCCGCGCTGAACTGGGGCGTGAAGGTGCTGCGCTATGAAATCAAGGATTTGACGCCGCCCAACGAGATCCTGCGCTCGATGCAGGCGCAGATCACCGCCGAGCGTGAAAAGCGCGCGCTGATCGCGGCCTCGGAAGGCCGCCGCCAGGAACAGATCAACATCGCCACCGGCGAACGCGAAGCCGCCATCGCCCGCTCGGAAGGCGAGAAGCAGGCCCAGATCAACCAGGCGCAGGGTGAAGCCGCTGCCGTGCTGGCCATCGCGGAAGCCACCGCCAAGGCCATTACGCAGGTGGCCGACGCGGTGCGCCAGCCCGGCGGCATGGAAGCGGTCAACCTGAAGGTGGCCGAGCGCTACGTCGAGGCCTTCGGCAACGTGGCCAAGGAAGGCAACACCCTGATCCTGCCGGCCAATCTGGCGGACGTGGGCGGCATGATCGCCTCGGCCATGACCATCGTCAAATCCACCCGCAACAGCTGAACCGCGCGCCGTGAGGCGCCCCGCCCATGATTGCTCCCGTGCATTTGCTGTTGATCGCAGTACTGACGGGAGTGCTGTCGCTCTGCGTGCTGGGATCCCTGGCGCGCAGCGGCATGGCGGGGATCCGCGAAACCATACGCGCCAACCTGCTCACGCTGTTGGCGTTTTTTTTATTCGGGCTGCAGGCCACCGAGGCGCCGCGCTGGCTGTCGATCCTGCTGCCCAACATGCTGGTCAGCCTGGCGCTGTGCGCCTATTACACCGGCCTGCGGCGCCTCCTGGGGCAGCGCCTGCCGCGCCACCTGATGGGCCTGGCCTGCGCCACCGCCTGGCTGGTGCTGGTGGGCTACACCTACCTGGACAGCCAGGTCGCGCCGCGCATCGTGGCCATGTCGGCGCTGCAGATGGGCTTCATGTTCGCGGTGGCCGCGGCGGTGTGGCAGGGCCGGCCGGCCAACCGCTCGCGCTACAGCTACTACTTCGTCTGGTCGGTGGCGATGATCTCGGGCGTGACCTGCGCGCTGCGCGTGGCGCTGTTCGCCTCCGGCGTGGCCCACGCCGATTTCCTGCTGCAGCCGACCGCCTGGAACATCCTGTTCATGACGCTGGGCGTGCTGGCGATGCCGTGCCTGTCGCTGGGCACCATCATGATCATCCATGACCGCATGCTGGCCGACCGCGAGCAGGAGGCCAGCACCGATTTCCTGACCGGGCTGATGTCGCGCAAGGCCTGGTGGCTGCAGGGCGAGCGCTACTGCGCCCACGCCCTGCGCACGCGCCGGCCGCTGACGCTGATGGTGCTGGACATCGACCATTTCAAGCGCATCAACGACACCCACGGCCATGCCGCCGGCGACGCGGTGCTGCGCCATTTCGGCCTGCTGGCCACGGCCACGCTGCGCACCGGCGACCACGTGGGCCGGGTGGGGGGCGAGGAATTCAGCGTGCTGTTCGCCGACATGCGCAGCGATGCGGTGATGGAGGTGGCGGACCGGCTGCTCGATTCGGTGCGGCGCACGCCGTGCGCGCATGGCGGCAGCACCATCGCCTATACCTTCAGCGCCGGGGTGGCGGACTGGCTGCCGGGCGAGAACCTGCAGGCCTTTTTCGAGCGCGCCGACCGCATGCTGTACGCGGCCAAGCAGGGCGGCCGCAACCGGGTGACGGGACCGGGCGTGAGCCTGGTCGAGCCGCCGCCGCTGCCGGTGGCGGCCTGATGCCGCGAGGCGGGGGTCAGCTGTCCTTGCGCGAGGCGCGGGTGTCGTGCTTCATGATGCGTTCTTTTTCGCGCTGCCAGTCCTTTTCGCGGGCCGTGTCGCGCTTGTCGAACAGCTTCTTGCCGCGGCCCAGGGCGAAATCGAGCTTGATGCGGCCGTTCTTGTAGTGCAGGTTGAGCGGCACCAGGGTGTAGCCGCGCTGTTCGACCTTGCCGATCAGCTTGCTGATTTCCTCGGCCTTGAGCAGCAGCTTGCGGGTGCGCATGGCGTCCGGATGGATGTGGGTGGACGCGGTGGGCAGGGGGCTGACGTGCATGCCCAGCAGGTAGAGTTCGCCATCGCGCACGATGACGTAGCTTTCCTTGAGCTGCACGCGGCCATCGCGGATCGCCTTGACTTCCCAGCCCTGGAGCACCAGGCCGGCTTCGTAGCGGTCTTCGATGAAATAGTCGTGCGTGGCTTTGCGGTTATCGATAATGCTCATCTTGTGGGGCCCAATATGCCCGTTTGTTCTTCGTTTGTGCTCGTTTGCGCCCCGGCGGCGCAGTGCCGGTAAAATCCTATCATTCTAGCCATTTGCGATAGTCGATGCACAAAGTACAGCGATCCGTCCTGGTGCCCTACAGCGCCGCCCAGATGTTCGACCTGGTCGCCGACGTGGAAAAGTACCCCGAGTT
Source organism: Achromobacter sp. 2789STDY5608621 (assembly GCF_001299375.1). Lineage (NCBI taxonomy): Bacteria > Pseudomonadati > Pseudomonadota > Betaproteobacteria > Burkholderiales > Alcaligenaceae > Achromobacter > Achromobacter sp. 2789STDY5608621. The sequence continues at coordinate 61,064 of NZ_CYTU01000020.1, forward strand.
CATGCCGTGGTGTGGCGGCGCCGAGGTGCAGACCCGCGACGAGCACGGCATGCAGGCGTCCATCCTGATCAGTTTCGCGGGCATGAAGCAGCGCTTCACCACGCGCAACCGGCACGTCTACCCCGACCGCATCGACCTCGAACTGGTCGACGGACCCTTTTCCAGCCTGGTGGGGCACTGGGAGTTCCAGCCGCTGGCCGAGGATGCCTGCAAGGTGCTGTTCACCATGGAATACGCCTTTTCCAACCGGGCGCTGGAGATGGTGGTGGGGCCTGTGTTCAACCGCATCGCCACCAGCTTCATCGATTCCTTCACCAAGCGCGCGCAGGCCAAGTATGGCGAATGAGCCGTCCGCCGCCGGCCAGATCGAGGTCTCGGTCTGTTATGCCTTGTCGGCCCAGGTCTGGCTGCGCGAACTGCGCCTGCCGGCCGGCGCGACGGTGGCCGACGCCCTGCGCGCCAGCGGTTTCGCCCAGGCCTTTCCGGTGGTCCAGCCCTGGGAGCGGGGCGTGGGCGTGTTCGGCCGCGTGGTCGAGGCCGGCACGCCGCTGGCCGACGGCGACCGCGTCGAGATCTATCGCGGACTGAGCTTCGATCCCAAGGAATCGC
>NZ_CYTU01000020.1:61969-85248 GCF_001299375.1 Achromobacter sp. 2789STDY5608621
AGACAGGCTGTGGACTTGGAACTGACCGACGAGCAGCGCGCGTTCGCGCAGGCCGCGCGCGACTACGCCGAAGGCGAACTGGCGCCGCACGCGGCGCACTGGGACGCCGAAGGCATCTTCCCCAAGGAGGCCTTCGCGCGCGCCGGCGAAATGGGCTTCTGCGCCATCTACGCCAGTGAGGACATCGGCGGCCTGGGCCTGCCGCGCCTGGACGCCACCCTGGTGTTCGAGGAAATGGCCGCCGTCGACCCGTCGACCACCGCGTTCCTGACGATCCACAACATGGCCACCTGGATGGTCGGCAAGTGGGGCCAGCCGGCCCTGCGCGAGGCCTGGGGGCCGCTGCTGGCCAGCGGCCAGAAGCTGGCCTCGTACTGCCTGACCGAACCGGGCGCCGGCTCCGACGCCGCGTCGCTGTCGACCCGGGCGCAGCGCCAGGGCGACCACTACGTGCTCAACGGCGCCAAGGCCTTCATCTCGGGCGGCGGCGACACCGACCTGCTGGTGGTGATGGCGCGCAGCGGCGGCGAGGGCGCGGGCGGCATCAGCGCCTTTGCCGTCCCGGCCGACAGCGAGGGCATCAGCTACGGCCGCAAGGAAGAGAAGATGGGCTGGAACAGCCAGTCCACCCGTCCGATTGTGTTCGAGAACGTGCGCGTGCCGGCCGGCAACCTGCTGGGCGAGGAGGGCGAGGGCTTCAAGATCGCCATGAAGGGCCTGGACGGCGGCCGCATCAACATCGGCACCTGCTCGGTCGGCGCGGCCCAGGGCGCGCTGGACGCGGCCCGCCGCTACATGGACGAGCGGCGCCAGTTCAATCGCCGCCTGGCGGAATTCCAGGCTTTGCAGTTCAAGCTGGCGGACATGGCCACCCACCTGGTGGCGGCGCGCCAGATGGTGCGGCTGGCGGCCTGCAAGCTGGACGCCGGCGCGCCGGACGCCGCCACCTACTGCGCCATGGCCAAGCGCTTCGCCACCGACATGGGTTTCCAGATCTGCCTGGACGCGCAACAGATCCACGGCGGTTATGGATACCTGCGGGACTATCCCTTGGAGCGTCTGGTGCGCGATACTCGCGTACATCAGATACTGGAGGGCACCAACGAGATCATGCGCGTGATCATTGCCCGCCAATTGTTGGAAAAAGGAGCTGACATAAGATGAATGCACCGGTGCTGTTCGAAGAAAGAGCCGCCGCCAATGGAATGCGGTTCGGGATCGCGACGCTGAATGCGCCGCAGACCCTGAACGGGCTGTCGCTGGAAATGGTCGACCTGCTGGCCGAGCGCCTGGACGCCTGGGCGCGTGACCCGGGCGTGGTGCTGGTGGTGCTGCAGGGCGCGGGCGACAAGGCCTTCTGCGCCGGCGGCGACCTGCACGGCCTGTACCGCAGCATGACCGAGAACGCCGGCAAGGGCGCCTGGGGCAATGCCTACGCGCGCCGCTTCTTCGAGCACGAATACCGCCTGGACTACCGCATCCACAGCTACCCCAAGCCGGTGCTGTGCTGGGGCCACGGCATCGTCATGGGCGGCGGCATCGGCCTGATGATGGGCGCCAGCCACCGCGTGGTCAGCGAGACCTCGCGCCTGGCGATGCCGGAAGTGTCCATCGGCCTGTTCCCGGACGTGGGCGGCAGCTGGCTGCTGAACCGCATGCCGGGCCGCACCGGCGTGTTCCTGGCGCTGACCGGCGCGCAGATCAACACCGCCGATGCCTTCTTCGCCGGGCTGGCGGATTTCCGCCTGAATCACGAAGACTGGCCCAAGCTGCTGGCCTCGCTCGAGGAACAGCCCTGGGCCGGCCAGGCCACGGGCGCCGCCGAGGACGCGATTCCGCCGCGTTCGATCAACGACGGCCTGTTGCGCCGCGCGCTGACCGCACTCGAGCCGCAGACGCCGCTGGAAGGCGGCAATCTGCGCCAGCATTCGTTCCTGATCAACAGCCTGTGCAGCGGCAACCGGCTGGACGAGATCTGCGAAGAGCTGGCCACCCTGAAGGACCACGCCGATCCGTGGCTGGCGCGCGCCGCCACCACCATGCTGGCCGCCTCGCCCGGCTCGCTGCGGCTGTCGTTCGCGTTGCAGCAGCGCATGCGGCTGCGGTCGCTGGACGACGTGTTCCGCGCCGAGTACATCGCCGCGCTGCATTGCACCGCGCACGGCGATTTCGCCGAAGGCATCCGCGCGCTGCTGATCGACAAGGACAAGAAGCCGCGCTGGAACCCCGCGGTGCTGGACATGGCCACCGAGGCCTGGGTGCAGAAGTTCTTCGATGAGCCCTGGCCCGAAGGCCAGCCGCATCCGCTGGACGACCTGGGCAAGGAAGGCCGCTGACGTCCGCCGCAGAGCGGGCCGGCATCGCGTCGCAACACTGATTTCACACCTACAGCAATAGCAACAGGAGACAGGACATCATGAGCAGTATCGCGTTTATCGGTTTGGGCAACATGGGCTCGCCCATGGCGCTGAATCTGGTCAAGGCCGGCCACAGCCTGACGGTCTTCGACCTGGTGCCGGCGGCGGTCAAGGTTTTGACCGATGCGGGCGCCAAGTCGGCGGCGTCGGCCGCCGAAGCGGTCAAGGGCGCCGAGGTGGTGATCTCGATGCTGCCGGCCAGCAAGCACGTCGAAGGCCTGTACCTGGACCAGGACCTGCTGGGCAAGATCCCGTCCAGCGCGCTCGTCATCGAGTGCAGCACCATCGCGCCGGACTCGGCCCGCAAGGTGGCGCAGGCGGCCGAGGTGCGCGGCATCGCCATGATCGACGCGCCGGTCTCCGGCGGCACCGGCGGCGCGGCCGCGGGCACGCTGACCTTCATCGTCGGCGGCCAGACCGCCGCGCTGGAGCGCGCCCGCCCGGTGCTGGAAAAGATGGGCAAGAACATCTTCCACGCGGGGCCGGCGGGCGCCGGCCAGGTCGCCAAGATCTGCAACAACATGCTGCTCGGCATCCTCATGGCCGGCACCTCCGAGGCGCTGGCGCTGGGCGTGGCCAACGGCCTCGATCCCAAGGTGCTGTCTGACATCATCGCCAAGAGCTCGGGCCGCAACTGGGCCACCGAGCTGTACAACCCGTGGCCCGGCGTGATGGAACACGCCCCGGCCTCCAAGGGCTACGCCGGCGGCTTTGGCGTCGACCTGATGCTCAAGGACCTGGGCCTGGCGGCCGAGGCGGCGCTGTCGGCGCGCGCCTCGATCCCGCTGGGCGAGCTGGCGCGCAACCTGTACTCGCTGCACAGCGCGGGCGGCTCGGGCCGGCTGGACTTCTCCAGCATCGTCAACCTGGTCAAGCGCGACCAGGACTGACATGGCCGCGCCCGCGACTTGCGTCGATCCGGCCGGGCGGGTCCAGGCGAGCTTCGAGCGGCAGAGCATCATGCGGCTGCTCGGCGCCAGCCTGGACGTGGTCGAGCCGGGCAGGGTGGACATCGTGCTGCCGTACCGCGCCGACCTGTGCCAGCAGAACGGCTTCCTGCACGCCGGCATCTCCACCACCATCGCCGATTCGGCCGGCGGCTATGCCGCCTTCAGCCTGTTCCAGCCGGGCGAGGACGTGCTGACCTCGGAGTTCAAGATGAACTTCCTGGCGCCCGCCAAAGGCGAGCGCTACGTGGCCAGCGGCCGCGTGGTCAAGCCGGGCAAGCGCCTGTCGATCTGCCAGGTCGAAGTGCATGCCTACGAGGGCGAACAGGCCACCCTTTGCGTGATAGGCTTGCTCACCGCGGTGCGCGTGACGCCGCGTTGAGCCGCTGGCGGCGGCCGTCCGCCGCCAGCTTTGTCGCGCCTTGAACGGGTCCACGGCAATGCCTTCCAAAGAACATCACCGGATTTTCCGCAGCAACTGGCTGCGCGCCGCCGTGCTCGGCGCCAACGACGGCATCGTCTCGACCGCCAGCCTCATCACCGGCGTAGCGGCGGCGCAGGCCGGGCACGGCGCCATCCTGACCTCGGGCCTGGCCGGCCTGGTGGCCGGCGCGCTGTCGATGGCGGCGGGCGAATACGTCTCGGTCCGGTCGCAGGCCGACACCGAGGCCGCTGACCTGCGGCTGGAGCAGCGCTCGCTCAAGCGCAACTCGGGCGAAGAACTGGAGGAGCTGGTCGAGATCTATGTCGAGCGCGGCCTGTCGCGCGACCTGGCCGAGCAGGTGGCGCGGCAGTTGACGCGCCATGACGCGCTCGATGCGCATGCGCGCGACGAACTCGGCATCTCGATCCACAACCGCGCCCGGCCGGTGCAGGCGGCGGTGGCCTCGGCCGCTTCGTTCGCCGGCGGCGCCGCGTTGCCGCTGGCGGTGGCCGTGGTGGCGCCGCTGCCGCAGCTGATCGGCTGGGTGATCGGCGCGTCGGTCGCCTGTCTGGCCTGTCTGGGGGCCCTGGCGGCAGGTGCCGGGGGCGCGCCCAAGGGGCCGGCGGCGCTGCGCGTGACGATATTGGGCGCGCTGGCGATGGCGGCGACGGCCGGCGTCGGCGCCTTGTTCGGCACCGTGGTCTAAGGCCTGTTCGCAATTCAAGGGAGCTGTCGAAGGCTCCGGGAGTTCTGGTTCACATGCAATACGTTTTGATCAGCGCCTGTCTGTTGGGCCACCCCGTGCGTTACGACGGCCGTTCCGCGCCGCGCGACCACGAGGTGCTGGCCCGCTGGCGCGATGAAGGGCGGATCGTGCCGGTCTGTCCGGAGGTGGCGGGCGGCATGCCGATCCCGCGCCCGCCGGCCGAGATCGAGCCGGGCGCCGATGCCGCCGCCGTGCTGGGCGGCCGCGCCCGCGTGATGGCGGTGTCGGGCGAGGACGCCACCGTGCCGTTCGTGCATGGGGCGCAGCTGGCGTTGGCCGCGGCGCGCGAGCGCGGCATCCGCATCGCGGTGCTCAAGGAAGGCAGCCCGTCCTGTGGCAGCGGCTATGTCTACGACGGCAGTTTTTCCGGCCAGCGCCAGCCGGGCGTGGGCGTGACCGCGCAATTGCTGGCCGATGCCGGCGTGCGCGTCTTCAGCGAATGGCAATGGACGGAGGCCGCGGCCTGCCTGGCGCGGCTGGAGGCGGGCGATGGGCTTTAACGTCGGCGATTGGCTGGTGCTGGTGGCCGTGGCGGCCGGCGTGCTGTCGGCCTGGCGCCTGATCGCCGGCACCGGTCGCGGGCGCCTGCTGGCGCGGGTCGGGGCGGTGGTGTCGCTGGCGGTGTCGGCGTTCTGCTTCTGGCTCTGGTACGAGCAGTACCTGAAGTGGGATTTCAACGAGCTGGGCCGCTACTACGATCCGGTCGACGGGGTCGTCTATACCGACAGCGGCTTCGTCTGGGTGCTGCCGGCCGTGCTGGCCCTGCTGGCCGGGGCGTTTTTCGCCTGGCGCGGCTGGGGCGGCCGGCGCGGTTGAGGTCCGTCTGGGGGCGGATCGCCCGCTGCCGTGAAAACAAAAGGGAGGAGGCCCTGGCAGGGCTCCTCCCTCGGTGACGCGCGGTGGGCGCGATGGTCGTCAGTTGGCCCGGTAGCCGCGGCTGTTCATGCAGGAATCGAGCGCGCGGTTGTAGGTGTCCACCATGACCTGGGTGGTCCATTGCGAAATGGTCGCCGGGTCATAGCCGCTCTGGTTCATGGCCCAGTGCTGGCAGTCGGCCGAGGCGCTGGCCTGGGCCTTGTTGACGGGCGCGGCCGGCTCGTACTGCACCGGGGCGTACTGGGCCGGAGCCTGGTAGACCGGCGGCGCGGCATACACCGGCGGCGCTTCATAGACGGGCGCCGCGTACACCGGCGGCGGGTAGTAGGCCACGCCCGGGGCGTAGACGCCGGTCTGCACATAGCTCGGACCGGAATTGTTGGCCGCCAGGATCAGTCCGGTAGCCGCCAGCGCGACCGCGCCGCCGATCCACCAGCCGCTGCCGCCGCCACCGCCGTGGTGATGGTGATACCCGCCACGATAGCCGCCCGCCAGCGCGGGGGAACTTGCCAAGGCCAGTGCCAGCGCGACGCCGACCATACGACCTGTAAACCGCTTCATGATCTTGCTCCTGAGCCGCCGGGCGTCCACGTGCTGCGGCGACCGGCGATACCGTACTGTACTGCCGCCACGGCGCAATAGTTGTGTCAAGAATTACGAAGATTTCAAGTGATTTCAGGAGGTTGGACGGGTCTCGCGCATGAAGGGCGAAGCATTGGGATTGTCGCAAGTTTGCGACACCCCGGGCTTGAGCTGGACGACCGCCTTGGGGTCGAAAGCGTCGGCATTGCGGTCGTGGGTGGCGTAGGTCTCGTAGCCGGGTTTTTCGACGCACCAGTTCCAGAAGAACAGTTCCGAGCCATGGATCGCCAGCACCTCCACGCGCCATTCGTGGCGCGCCTCGAAGCCGGCCCGGCCGTCGGCGCCGGTGCGTTGCTCGACGCGGTAGCGGTCGTAGCCGTAGGGATAGGCCCCGGCGATCAGCACCACGCGGGCATTCGCCAGCGGTTGCCCGGTCTCGTCCTGCACCGTGATGGCCGCGCGCGGCTGCAGGGTCTTGTAAGTGGGGTAAGGTACACAGCCCGGCAGGGCCGACAGGAGCGTGGCGGCGCAGAAAGCGTGGAGCAGGCGCGACAGTCGGGGCATAGGGTTTCTATGTATGCAGGAATGTATGGCAAAAAGACTGGAAGGATAGTATTTTCACGCGATGACGACGGCACTACCCCCATCTGTACCGCAAGAAAGGCGTTTGACGAAAGGTGAGCGCACCCGGTTGCAACTTCTGGAAGTCGCGGCGGCGGAGTTCGCCGAGCGCGGATTCCAGCACACCCGGATCAGCGATATTGTTGCCCGCGCGGGGGTGACGCAACCGGTTTTTTACCAGTACTTCGCCGGCAAGCAGGCGGCCTACGACGAACTGGTGGGCATGTTCGCGCAGCGCCTGCGGCAGGAGGTTTGCCAGGCGCGGCTGTCCGACGACCAGGATCTGCCGGTCGAGGTGCGAGTGCGCCGCGGCGTGAGCAACTGGCTGGCGATCCTGCAGGAGGACCCGAATCTCACGCGCATCGGCTTCTTTCAGGTCGACGCGGCCGAGGCGCTCAAGGACGAGCTGGTCGAGATGATTTCCGAGAATGTACGCATCGATCAGCGCGCCGGCGTGTTCCGCAAGGACATTCCGCCGGAATGGCTGTCGCACGCGTTCATGGGCGTGATCGAGCGCTTCACGCGCCGCGAGCCCAACGCCGAGGAGCGCGAGGCGCTGGCCGACTTCATCACCGACATGTTCCTGGAAGGCGTGCGCCAGCGCTAGCCGGGCCTGTCCCGGCCTGGCGGCCGCCGCGGGCGGCGCGCCAGGGACATCGCGCGTCCTGCGCGGCGTTATTCGACGCGGGCGCCGGACGCGGTCACCAGGCCGCCGGTGGCGTCCCAATCCGCTTTCAACAGATCCTGGAACTGGGCCGGCGACTTGGCTTCTGCCTCCACGCCCAGCGCCGCCAGGCGCGCCTGCACCTTGGGATCGGCCAGCACCTGATTGACGGCGGCGTTGATGCGGTCGCGCTCGGCCGGCGCGATGCCCGCCGGGGCCAGCAGGCCCAGCCACGAATCGAAGGCATAGCCGGGCAGGCCGCTTTCGGCCACGGTCGGCAGATCGGGGGCGAAGCGCGAGCGCTGCTTGCCGGTATACGCCAGGAAGGTCACGCGCGGATCGTTGCGGTAGCCGGTGACGCCGATGGTGGCGGCGGTGACGGCCTGCACCCGGCCGGCCAGCAGCTCGGTCACGGCGTCGCCGGTGGACTTCATCGGGATGTGCTGCATCCGCGCGCCGGCGGCGGCCAGCAGCGAGGCCATGCCCAGGTGCGAGGCGCTGCCGTTGCCGGCCGAGGCGTAGTCGTAGGCGTCGGGCCTGGCTTTGATGGCCTGGATGAATTCGGCGGTGTTGGCCACCTTCAGTGTCGAGGACGCCAGCAGGATGTAGCCGGTGTTGCCCAGGTAGGCGACGCCGGTGAAATCCTTGTAGGGGTCGTAGCTCAGGTTCTTGTACAGGTAGCCGGCGATGTGGTGGCTGGCGGCGGCCAGCACCAGCGTGTTGCCGTCGGGGGCGGCGCGCGCCACCTGCGCGGTGCCGACGGTGCCGCCGGCGCCGGCGCGGTTCTCGACCACGATGGAGGCGTCCAGGGCGCGGCCCAGTTCGTCGCTGATGGCGCGGGCGATGGTGTCCTGCACCGCGCCGGTGCCGTACGGCACGACGACGCGGATGACGCGCGATTCGGCGTGGGCGGCGCCGCTCCAGGCGGCCAGGGCCAGCAATGCGGCGCCCAGGCGCGCACGGGCGCCGCGCGGGGCGGACGAGGGCGCGCGCGGGGCACGCGAAGCGAAGGGGGGGAAGCGATCAGGCATGAGGCGGCAATGTGGTCCGGGGATGTGGGGCGTTGGACTCTACCGGCCGCGGCGGCGCGCGCCAACGATTGATTCCCGCGTTGCTTATTGCCGGCGGCCATATCGCGGCCGGATGGCTGCGCCGGCGTTGGCGGCGCGGCGGGGATGGATATACTCGCTAGCGCCATCAGCGATCAGCCATCGGCCAACGACAAGACAAGGGAATGCAATGAACGCGCTCATGCAGCAGGCGATCCAGTTCGCCAACGACCACGAAACCGCCTGGGACCGCAGCGTCGACGGGGTCTTCGGGGTGCACCAGAACGATCCGGCGCCGTGGAACCGGCTGCTGGGCCCGATCCACGACCGCGGCCCGGTGTCGGGCGTGGTGGTGCGCGACGGCCAGACGCTGGCGGCCTGGGGCGAGCCCGAGCGCGCCGACCTGACGTTCAGCGTGGCCAAGCTGTACCTGGCGATCCTGGCCGGCCTGGCGCACGACCGCGGCCTGCTGCCCGACGTCGACGAGCCCGTCGGCAAGCGCGTGCCGGGCATCGGCTTCGATCATGGACAGAACGCCGACATCACCTGGCGCCATCTGCTGCAGCAGACCAGCGAATGGGAGGGCGAGCGCTTCGGCGTGTCCGACCAGGCCGACCGCTACCGCGCCGTCACCTTCGGCGTGCCGCCGGACGGCAAGAAGGGCGATGCGCGGCCCTTGCAGCGTCCCGGCGCGTACTGGGAATACAACGACGTGCGCATCAACCAGCTGTCATATGCGCTGCTGCACCTGTTCCGCAGGCCCTTGCCCGAGGTGTTCCGCGAGGCCGTCACGCGGCCGCTGGGCGCCAGCGAGAACTGGCAATGGGTCGGCTACGACAACGCCTGGGTCGAGATCGACGGCCAGCGCATGCCGTCGGTGCCGGGCGGCTCGCACTGGGGCGGCGGCATGTCGATCAGCGCGCGCGACCAGGCGCTGATCGGCCAGATGCTGCTGAACCAGGGCCGCGCGGCCGACGGCCGCCAGGTGCTGTCGCCCGAGTGGATCGCCGCCATGCGCCAGCCTTGCGCGATCGCGCCGTACTATGGCTATCTGATCTGGCTGAACCACGAGGGCCGCGTGTTTCCGAGCGTGCCGGCGTCCAGCTTCTTCGGCGTCGGCGCGGGCAGTTCGTTCACCTGGGTCGAGCCCGAGCGCAAGCTGGTGGTGATCGTGCGCTGGCTCGATTCGGCACATGCCGACGCGCTGTTCGGCAAGATCCTGGCGGCGGTGGACGCCCAGCCGGCCTGACGCGCCGTGGGTGGATTCCCTGCCGGGCGCAGGGATTTTCAGCGGCGCGCCGGCCGGCTTCTGGCAACATGCCCCTTTGCCCGCCGCGCCCCGGGCGCGCCGCATCGCTTCGCTTCCTGTCACGCTTCCCCCGCGCACCTCGCGCGCCGACCAAGGATTTCGCCATGAACTACCGCCGTCTCGGATCAAGCAATCTTCGCGTATCGCCCCTGTGCCTGGGCACCATGATGTTCGGCGAGCAGACGCCCGACGACGAGGCCGCGCGCATCGTCGCGTCCGCGCGCGACCACGGCCTGAACTTCATCGACACCGCCGACGTCTACAACGACGGCCGTTCCGAGGAAGTGGTGGGCAAGTTGCTGCAAGGACAGCGCCACGACTGGGTGCTGGCCAGCAAGATCGGCAACGTGGTGGGCAAGGGCCCGAACCAGTCGCACTATTCGCGCCAGTGGCTGATCCGTGGCGTCGAGCAGAGCCTGGCGCGCCTGGGCACGGATTTCCTCGACATCCTGTACCTGCACCGCGACTACCACGAGGAAAACCTGGAAGAGGCGCTGTGGGCGCTGGGCGACCTGATCCGCGCCGGCAAGCTGCGCAGCTTCGGGCTGTCGAACTTCCGCGGCTGGCGCATCGCCGAAACCCTGCGCCTGTGCGAAAAGCTGGGCGTGCCGCAGCCGGTGGTGTGCCAGCCGTACTACAACATGCTCAATCGCGGCCCCGAGGTCGAGATCCTGCCGGCCTGCCAGCACTACGGCCTGGGCGTGGTGCCGTACAGCCCGATCGCGCGCGGCGTGCTCACCGGCAAGTACCTGCCGGGCCAGGCGCCGGCCGCCGACACCCGCGCCGGGCGCGGCGACCGCCGCATCCTGGCCACCGAGTTCCGTGAAGAGTCGCTGCAGATCGCGCAGCGGCTGGTCGAGCACAGCGCCGCCCGTGGCGTGCAGCCGGGCCATTTCGCCACCGCCTGGGTGCTGGCCAATCCGGTGGTGACCGGCGTCATCGCCGGCCCGCGCACGCTGGCGCAGATGGACGACTACTACGCGGCGCTGGATGTCACGATCACGCCCGAGGACGAGGCGCTGGTGGACAGCTGGGTCACGCCGGGCCACGCCTCGACCCACGGCTACAACGATCCCAACTATCCGTTCCACGGCCGTCCGGTCGCGGCGGGCTGAATTCCGGCGAAGGGCGGGGCGCGCGCAGATGTCGCGCCTGGCGCCTTCGCGGGTCTGGCGCCGGGGCCTGTCAGGCGGCAGGCCTGGTGACGCCTGGGCGGGGCGCTTTCAGCGCGCCGCCGGCGCCGGTTCGGCGCTGATGCCGTGCAGCAGGATCTGTTCGGCCACGCCGGCGATGCCCAGCCGCGCGATGCGGCCGCGGCGTTCGGCGTCCACCATGCTGGTGATCACCGTGATCAGCAATTCGGTCAGCGCCGCCGCCGTCACGTCGACGCGGAACGCGCCTTCGCGCTGGCCGCGCAGGAAGAACGCGTCCAGCGTTTCCTGGTAGCCGGACCAGCTGTCCATGATGTCCGGCTGCATCTCCATGTCGGGCTTCCAGTTGTACATCAGGAAGACCGTCAATTCCTTGTGCGCCAGGTGCTGTTCGATCAGGTTGCGCAAGGCCTCGCGCGGCGGCGCGGCGTCCAGCCGGGAATCGGCCAGCGTCTGCTTCATGACCTGCGCGCCATGCGTCATCAGCCGCGTCACCAGCTGATCGCGCGTCTGACAGAAGCGGTACAGCGTCGCTTTGCTCACCCCCACCGCCTTGGCCAGCTCCTGCAAGGTGCCGCGGGGGTGGTCGACCATCGCCTGGGCCAGCGCAATCAACAGCCGTTCGTGCCCGATATCCTCAGACATCGCGTTTCCTTCCTCATTGTTCCGCTCATGGGATAGCTATTGGAGCATGAGCGATTCAATTTGCGCAAATTTTCGCAAAATTGACAAGTTAAGAGTTGTTAAGCACTCAAAAGGTACTTAACAGAATTAAATGAATCATTATTGATTCAAAATGATCTTCAAGATACCATTCGACTCTTATTGAGTTCAAGACGCCGTGGGCGGGAGGTATCGAAATGAGCAAGCATCAACCCTGGCGTTGGCCTGTCGCGGTGGCGGCCGCCGCCGTTCTGTTGGCCGGTTGCGGCGGCGAGGCCGGGCCGACCGCCGCCGCCGAGCCCCGCGCCGTGCAGGCAGTGGCGGTGCAGCCACAGCGCTACACGCTGGCCAGTTCGCTGCCGGGCCGGGTCGAGCCGGTGCGGGTGGCCGAGGTGCGGGCGCGGGTGGCCGGCATCGTGCTCAGCCGCGAGTTCGAGGAAGGCGCCGACGTCAAGGCCGGCGACGTGCTGTTCCGTATCGACCCGGCGCCGTTCAAGGCGGCCCTGTCGCGCGCCGAGGGCGACCTGGCCAAATCCGAGGCCGCGCTGTCCGAGGCCCAGGCGGTGGTGCGGCGCTATACCCCGCTGGTCAAGATCGAGGCCGTCAGCCAGCAGGACTTCGACACCGCCACCGCGGCGCTCAAGAGCGCCCAGGCCGCGCGCCGCTCGGCCCAGGCCGACGTCGAGACCGCGCGCCTGAACCTGGACTACGCCACCGTCAAGGCGCCGATCTCGGGCCGCATCGGCCGCGCCCAGGTCACCGAGGGCGCGCTGGTGGGCCAGAACGAGGCCACCGTGATGGCCAAGGTCCAGCAGCTCGATCCCATCTACGTCGACTTCACCCAGCCGGTGGCCGACATGCTGCGCACGCGCACCGCCATGCAGACCGGCGAGCTGGGCCAGGAAGAGGGCGCCGCCATCTCCATCAGCATCGACGGCACCGACCGCAGCCGCAATGGCCGCCTGCTGTTCTCGGATATCGCGGTGGACCGCGGCACCGGTCAGGTGTCGCTGCGCGGCGAGTTCGCCAATCCCGACGTGCTGCTGCTGCCGGGCATGTATGTGCGGGTGCAGACCCGCCAGGGCGTGGACCCCGACGCCATCCTGGTGCCGCAGCGCGCGGTGGTGCGCAGCACCGACGGCAAGCCGCAGGTGCTGGTGGCGGGCCCGGACGACGTGGTCGAGACGCGCGCCGTGCGCACCGGCACCATGCGCGGCGCCGACTGGCACATCGTCGAAGGCCTGGCGGCCGGCGACCGCGTCATCGTCGGCGGCGTGAGCGCCGCCGTGCCCGGCCAGAAGGTCAGCGTGACGCTGGTGCCGCCGGCCGACAAGGTCGCGGCCGCGCCGGTCGCGGACGCCGTGGCGCGGCACTGATTGATGGCCATGTCGCCCCTTCCTTCCTCTTGCCCGCAGGGCCGGCCGTTGCGGCGGCCGGTCTCCCTGCGCCGCTCATCCTTCCGAGGATAGATCATGTCCAGGTTTTTCATCGACCGCCCCAAATTCGCGTGGGTGGTGGCTCTCTTCATCTCGCTCGCCGGCCTGCTGGCGATTCCCTCGCTGCCGGTGGCGCAGTTCCCGGTGGTGGCGCCGCCCCAGGTGACCATCAACGCGACCTATCCCGGCGCGTCCGCCAGCACCCTGGTGGACTCGGTGACCAGCGTCATCGAGGAGGAACTGAACGGCGCCAAGCACATGCTGTACTACGAGTCGTCCAGCAGCTCCAGCGGCAGCGCCGAGATCACCGTCACCTTCCAGCCCGGCACCGATCCGGCGCTGGCGCAGGTGGACGTGCAGAACCGCATCAAGAAGGCCGAGGCGCGCCTGCCCACGGCCGTGACGCAGCAGGGCCTGCAGGTCGAGCAGGCCAGCTCCAACTTCCTGATGATCTACGCCCTGACCTACAAGGGCGAGGACGCCGGCAAGGACGTGGTGGGCCTGTCCGACTACGCCGCGCGCCACGTCAACAATGAGATCCGCCGCGTCGACGGCGTGGGCAAGGTGCAGTTCTTCGGCGCCGAGGCGGCCATGCGGGTCTGGATCGACCCGCAGAAGCTGCTCGGCGTGGGCCTGTCGGTGGCCGACGTCAATGCCGCTATTGCCGCGCAGAACGTGCAGGTGCCGGCCGGCAGCTTCGGCAGCCGCCCCGGTTCGCCCGAGCAGGAGCTGACCGCCACGCTGGCGGTCAAGGGCACGCTGGACACGCCCGAGGAATTCGGCCGCATCGTGCTGCGCGCCAACGCCGACGGCTCGTCGGTGCGGCTGGCCGACGTGGCGCGCATGGAGGTCGGGCGCCAGAGCTATGACTTCGAGACCCGCCTGAACGGCCGCAAGGCGGTGGGCGCGGCGGTGCAGCTGGCGCCGGGCGCCAACGCCATCGATACGGTCAAGTCCGTCAAGGCGCGCCTGCAGGAGCTGTCGGCCTCGTTCCCCGAGGACGTCGCCTATTCGGTGCCGTTCGACACCTCGCGCTTTGTCAGCGTGGCCATCGAGAAGGTGGTGCACACGCTGCTGGAAGCCATGGTGCTGGTGTTCCTGGTGATGTTCCTGTTCCTGCAGAACGTGCGCTACACGCTGATTCCGGCCATTGTGGTGCCGGTCTGCCTGCTGGGCACGTTCGCGGTGATGTCGGTGCTGGGCTTCTCGGTCAACATGATGACCATGTTCGGCATGGTGCTGGCCATCGGCATCCTGGTGGACGACGCCATCGTGGTGGTCGAGAACGTCGAGCGCATCATGGCCGAGGAAGGGCTGTCGCCGCGCGAGGCCACCATCAAGGCCATGGGCCAGGTGTCGGGCGCCATCGTCGGCATCACCATGGTGCTGGCGGCCGTGTTCCTGCCGCTGGCCTTCATGAGCGGCTCGGTGGGCGTGATCTACCGCCAGTTCTCGCTGTCGCTGGCGGTGTCGATCCTGTTCTCGGGCTTCCTGGCGCTGACCTTCACGCCGGCGCTGTGCGCCACCTTCCTCAAGCCGATCCCCAAGGGGCATCACGAGGAGAAGCGCGGCTTCTTCGGCGCCTTCAACCGCTTCTTCACGCGCCTGACCAGCCGCTTCGAGGCGCTCAATTCGCGGCTGGTGCGCCGCACCGGGCGCTACATGGTGGTCTACGGCGCCATCGTGGCGATGCTGGGCGTGCTGTATGCGCGCCTGCCGGAATCGTTTGTGCCGCCGGAAGACCAGGGCTACGTCATCGTCGACATGCAGCTGCCGCCGGGCGCGACCCATCTGCGCACCGACAAGGTGGTGGCGAATGTCGAGCAGCACCTGATGTCGCTGGACGCCATGGGCGACGCCTTCACCGTGATGGGCTTCAGCTTCTCGGGCACCGGCCAGAACGCCGGCATCGCTTTCCCGACCCTGAAGGACTGGTCCGAACGCGGCAAGGGCCAATCGGCCAATGACGTGGCCGACAGCGTCAACGGCCGCTTCGCGGCGATCGACGATGGCGCGGTCATGGCCGTCAACCCGCCGCCCATCGAGGGCCTGGGCAATTCGGGCGGCTTCGCGCTGCGCCTGCAGGATCGCGGCGGCGTGGGCCGGGCGGCGCTGACGGCGGCGCGCGACGAGCTGCTGACCAAGGCCAACAGCTCGCCGGTGATTGCCTACGCCATGATGGAAGGCCTGGCCGATGCGCCGCAGCTGCGCCTGGACATCGACCGGCAGAAGGCCGAGGCGCTGGGCGTGGGCTTCGACGTGATCAATACCGCCATCTCGTCGGCCTACGGCTCGGCCACGGTGAACGACTTCGCCAATGCCGGCCGCCTGCAGCGCGTGGTGGTGCAGGCCGACGTGCGCGACCGCATGACGCCCGAAAGCGTGCTGCAGCTGAACGTGCCCAACAAGTCGGGCGGCATGGTGCCGCTCTCCGCCTTCGTCCAGACCCGCTGGGAAAACGGGCCGGTGCAGATCTCGCGCTACAACGGCTATCCGTCGTTCAAGATCGCGGGCGACGCCCGGCCGGGCCACAGCACCGGCGAGGCCATGGCCGAGATCGAGCGCATCGCCTCGGAGTTGCCGGCCGGCATCGGCTACCAATGGACCGGGCTGTCGCTGCAGGAGAAGTTCGCCGGCGCGCAGGCCCCGATGCTGTTCGCGCTGGCGTTCCTGGTGGTGTTCCTGCTGATGGTGGCGCTGTACGAAAGCTGGGCCATTCCGGCCTCGGTGATGCTGATCGTGCCGATCGGCGCGCTCGGCTCGGTGCTGGCGGTGACGGTGCTGGGCATGCCCAACGATGTGTACTTCAAGGTCGGCCTGATCACCATCATCGGCCTGGCCGCCAAGAACGCCATCCTGATCGTGGAGTTCGCCAAGAGCCTGCGCGAGCAGGGCCACACGCTGATCGACGCCGCGGTCGAGGCGGCCAAGCTGCGCTTCCGGCCGATCGTGATGACCTCGCTGGCCTTCATCCTGGGCGTGGTGCCGCTGGCGCTGGCCAGCGGGGCCGGCGGCGCCAGCCAGCGCGCGCTGGGCGTGGGCGTGATCGGCGGCATGTTGAGCGCGACCCTGCTGGGGGTGATCTTCGTGCCGGTGTTTTTCGTGTGGGTGCTGTCGTGGATCAAGGCCAAGCGGGCGGCAACGCCGGCCGCCGCCGCCGCGACGCAGGAGTGAATCTGATGAAACCGACTTTTATCTTCTCGCGGCTGGCCGCCGCGGTCCTGGCCGCCGTCCTGGCCGGCTGCTCGATGGCACCGAGCTACCAGCGGCCCGAGGCGCCCGTGCCCACGACCTGGAACGCGCCCGCGGCGGGGGGCGCGCCGTCGGCCGCCGCCACGCTGGACTGGCAGTCGTTCGTCACCGACGACGGCCTGCGCCGGCTGGTGACGCTGGCGCTGGACAACAACCGCGACCTGCGCCAGGCGCTGCTGAACATCGAGGCGGCGCGGGCCCAGTACCGGGTGCAGCGCGCCGACCGCCTGCCGGGCATCAACGCGCAGGGCAGCGGCACGCGCCAGCGGGTGCCGGGCGACCTGAACAGCAGCGGCAGCGCCGGCGTGCAGAGCAATTACCAGGCGGGCATCGGCCTGACGTCTTTCGAGATCGACCTGTTCGGCCGCGTGCGCAGCCTGTCGGACGCGGCGTTGCAGGAATACCTGGCCACCGAGGCCACGGCCCGCAGCGCCCAGATCAGCCTGGTGGCCGAAGTGATCCAGGCCTACCTGGCGCGCGACAGCGCGCTGCGCCGCCTGCAGGTCACGCGCCAGACCCTGGAAAGCCGCGAGGCCTCGCTCGGTCTGACCGCCAAGCGGCGCCAGGCCGGCTCGGCCACGGCGCTCGACTACCAGGAAGCGCTGGGCCTGGCCGAACAGTCGCGCGCCGACCTGGAGCGCATCGACCGCGAAGCGCGCCAGGCCGGCAACGCGCTGGCGCTGCTGGTGGGCGTGGGCGACCTGGGGCCGTTCCTGCCCAAGGGGCTGGCCGAGGGGCCGATGCTGGTGCAGGAGATCGCCGCCGGGGCGCCGTCCGAATTGCTGGAGCGGCGGCCCGACATCCTGGCGGCCGAACACCAGCTGCAATCGCGCAACGCCAGCATCGGCGCGGCGCGGGCGGCGTTCTTTCCGAGCATTTCGCTGACCGGCATGTTCGGCAGCTCCAGCGCGGAGCTGTCGAATCTGTTCGACTCGGGCCAGCGCGCCTGGTCGTTCGCGCCGCAGATCACGCTGCCGATCTTCGCCGGCGGCCGCAATACCGCCAACCTGGACTTGGCCAACGCGCGCAAGGACATTGCCGTGGCGCAGTACGAGAAGACCGTGCAGTCGGCCTTCCGCGAGGTGGCCGACGCGCTTGCCGCCACCGACACGCTGCGGCGCGAGGAGGCTTCGCGGCTGGCGTTGACGCAGTCCAGCGCGCAGGCCATGCAGCTGTCCGAGGCGCGCTATCGCGGCGGGGTCGACAGCCACCTGCGCTACCTGGATGCGCAGCGCCGCGCCTATGCCGACCAGCTGTCGTACATCGAGGTGGCGACGCAGCGGCAGGCGGCATTGGCGACGCTGTTCAAGGCGCTGGGCGGCGGCTGGCTGCCGTCGGCGCCGGGGCCCGCCGCGCCGGGGGCGGACAAGGCCTCCGCCGCGGACAGCGCGCCGGCGCGCGGCTGAGCGCCGGCCGCTCGCGCGGTGCAAGCGCCTAGGCCTTGCGCAGGTTGGCGCCCGCCGGCGGCGCCGCGCCATCCTGCGCGGCGCTGCGCCCGCCGCGTCCGATCAGCCACACGCACAGGGCCGACACCACGCCCGAGAACAGCACGTACAGGCAGATCAGCCACGGCTGGCCATTGCCGGTCTTGAGCAGCGCGGTGGCGATGATGGGCGTGATGCCCGAGGCGAAGATGCCCGAGAACTGGTAGACGAACGAGATGCCGGTGTAGCGCACCTTGGCGTCGAACAGCTCGCAGAACAGGGCCGCCTCCGGCCCGTAGACGGCGGCGTAGAAGATGCCGAACGGAATGATGATGGCCAGCCACACCAGCATCACGCTGCCCTGGCTGTTGAGCATCAGCCAGAAGCCGGGGAAGGCCGCCACCGCCGTGATCAGCGAGCCCCAGAAATACACGCGGGTGCGGCCGATGCGGTCGGACAGCCGGCCGAAGTAGGGGATGGTGAAGCACATCACCAGCGCCGCCGCCATCACCCCGGTCAATGCCTCGGTGCGGGTGATCTGCAGCGTCTGGGTCAGGTACGAGATCGAGAACACGCCGAAGACATTGAAGAACACGCCGTCGATGTAGCGCGCGCCCATGCCCTTGGCGACGTTGCCGGGATAGCGGCGGATCATGTCCATGAACGGGATGCGGCTTTCGGCGTTGTCGCGCTTGACCGCGGCGAACTCGGGCGTTTCCTTGATGTTCAGGCGGATGTACATGCCGACCCCGACCATCGCGGCCGAGGCCAGGAACGCCAGGCGCCAGCCCCAGGCCATGAACTGCTCGTCGGTCAGCAGCGTCGACAGCAGCGCCACCGTGCCGGACGCCAGGCACAGGCCGATCGCCAGGCCGATCTGCGGCAGCGAGGCGTAGTAGCCCTTCTTTTCGGGCGGGGCGTATTCGTAGGCCATCAGCACCGCGCCGCCCCATTCGCCGCCCAGGCCGATGCCCTGGAACACGCGCAACAGCAGCAGCAGGATCGGCGCCCAGATGCCGATGCTGTCATAGGTGGGCACCAGGCCGATCAGGAAGGTCGACACGCCCATGATCATCAGCGTCATCACCAGCATGCTTTTCCGACCGATGCGGTCGCCGAAATGGCCGAACACCAGCCCGCCCAGCGGGCGGGTGATGAAGCCCACCGCGAAGGTGGTGTAGGCCAGCATGGTCGAGACCAGCGGGTCGCCAGTGGGGAAGTACAGCTTGTTGAACACGATGCCGGCGACCACGCCGTACAGGAAGAAGTCGTACCACTCGATGGTGGCGCCGATCAGCGACGCGGCGACGACTTTGCGCACCGCGGTTTCGTTCTGCTTGGCCATGCCTGTCTCCTTTGGGGGAAGCGGGCGGCGCTCTGCGGCGCCGCTCCGCGGGTTGCGGTCAGCTCATGTCATGCCGCCTGTTGCAATACCGGCTGCGCCTGGGCGCGCGGCCGCGCCGCGTGCAGGTCCTGCAGGATGAAATCGGCCGCGCGTTCGGCCAGCATCACTACCGGCACGTTGGTGTTGCCCGAGACCAGCGTCGGCATGATGGAGCAGTCCACCACCCGCAGCCCGCTCACGCCGTGCACCCGCAGGCGCTCGTCGACCACCGCCAGGGGGTCTGCGCGCGGGCCCATCTTCGCGGTGCCCGACGGGTGGAAGATGGTGGCGCCGTACTCGCGGCAGAAATGCAGGATCTCGTCGTCGCCCTGCACCTCGGGCCCGGGCCGGAATTCGCGCTTCATCAGGCCGGCCAGCGGTTCGGTGGCGGCCAGCCGGCGCGCGTACTTGACCGCTGCCACCGTCATGCGCCGGTCCAGCTCGGTGGACAGGTAGTTGGGCTGCATGGCGGGCGCCTCGAACGGATCGGCGCTGCGCAATTGCACGGTGCCGCGCGAGGACGGCCGCAGCTGGCACACCGAATAGGTGCAGCCCGAGAACGGATGCACCTTGCCCCCGGCCATGTCGGCCGACAGCGTGGCGAAATGGAATTGGGTGTCGGGTGTGGCGCTGGCCGGATCGACGCGGCAGAACAGGCCGCCCTGGTTGATGCCCACCGCCAGCGGCCCGCCGCGGAACAGCAGCCATTGCAGCCCCATCGCGGCGCGGCCGTGCAGCGTGCGCAGCTGGTCGTTGGTGGTGATGGGCCGGCGCGTCTCGTAGATGAGGCGGATCTGCAGGTGGTCCTGCAGGTTCTCGCCCACGCCCGGCAGGTCGCGCACCACGCCGATGCCGAAGCGGCGCAGCAGCGCGGCCGGGCCCACGCCCGACAGTTGCAGCAGTTGCGGCGATTGCAGCGCGCCGGCGCACAGGATCACCTCGCGGCGGGCGCGCAGGGTGCGCACCTGGCCGTCCTGGCGATAGCGCACGCCGCAGGCGCGGCTGCCCTCGAACAGGATCGCCATGGCGTGCGCGCCGGTCTCCACCCGCAGGTTGGCGCGGCCGCGCGCCGGACGCAGGTAGGCCACGGCGGTGGAGCAGCGGCGGCCGTTGCGGGTGGTCAGCTGGTAGTAGCCCACGCCTTCCTGGTCGCCGGTATTGAAGTCGCGCACATGCGGCAGGCCGAGCGCGCCGGCGGCGCCGATCAGGCCTTCGACCAGCGGATGCGGCGTCTTGATGGAGGTGGCGTTCAGCGGCCCCTCGGTGCCGCGCGTGGCGCCCGCGCCGAGATCATTGTTTTCCAGCTTGCGGAAGTAGGGCAGGCACTCGTCCCAGCTCCAGCCGGGGTTGCCGGCGGCGGCCCAGTCGTCGTAGTCGCGCCGCTGGCCGCGGATGTAGATCAGGCCGTTGATGGCGCTGGAGCCGCCCAGCGTGCGGCCGCGCGGCCAGTAGATGCGGCGGTTCAGCATGTTGGGGTCGGGCTCGGTGTAGTAGCCCCAGTTCAGCACCTTGTGAAACATGGTCTTGCCGTAGCCGATGGGGATGTGGATCCACGGCGAGCGGTCCGGCGGCCCCGCCTCCAGCAGGCACACGCTGTGCTGGCCGCTGGCGCTCAAGCGGTTCGCCAGCACGCAGCCGGCGGAACCGGCCCCCACCACGATGTAGTCCACGGCATCGGACATGTCTGTTTCCTCCTTGGCCTGGCCGTGCCGTGACGCGGGGAGTCCCTCGTCCGGACGGCGCGTTTACCCTGCTTGCCGCGCCGCCGGGCACTTATATACTGGCCTGATGCGAGGGGGCGCGGCGACGCGCAAAGGTTCCGTATCTGTGGCGATTCTAGGAAGCCGCCACGGGAAAGAAAGCGCGGCAAGCGCGGGAACGGCGAAATGGCACAGAACATGGATCTTCGGTTTCAAAATCGCAGTGCAGCATCGGCGCGGACGCCCGACGCCGACGAACCGCAGGATGCCTCGCGCTCGCTGCGCGCGCTGCTGGTGCTGGACTACCTGGCCCGCGCTCAGCATCCGCCCACGCTGGCGCAACTGGCGCAGCGCCTGGACATGCCCAAGTCCACCTTGATGCGCTTGCTGGCGTCGATGCAGCGCGCCGGTTTCGTCGCCGCCACGCCCACTGAAAACGGTTTCGTGCCGGGGCCGCAGGCCACCGCGCTGGCGCTGTCCACGCTGCACGCCTCGGCCTTCACGCGCGCCTGCCGCGCGGTGCTGGCGCAGCTGGTCGGCAAACTGGGTGAAACCTGCAATCTCACCGCGCCCGACGGCGACCAGGTGATCTACATGGAGCGGGTCGAGACCACCGAACCGCTGCGCCTGTTCTTCGCGGTCGGCAGCCACGTGCCGATGCATTGCACCGCCAGCGGCAAGCTGTTTCTGGCGTCGATGAGCCGGTTGGAGCGCGGCCGGGTGCTGGCGCGCCTGCCGCTGACGCGCAACACGCCGCGCACGCTGACCGACCCGGCGCGGCTCGAAGACGAACTGGAACGGCTGGCCACGCGCGGCATCGGCATCGACAACGAGGAGTTCGTGCGCGGCATGAGCGCGGTGGCGGTGCCGGTGCGCGACGCGCAGGACCGCGTGGTGGCGGCGGTGGCGTGCCACGCGCCCACCGCGCGGTTGATGCTCGACGACCTGCTGCGCGCGGTGCCGGTGCTGCAGGGCGCGGCGCAGTCGATGAGCGCGGTGCTGGCCGAGCACCGGCCGGGCGGTTGAGGGCGTCGAGCCGCGAACCCTAGCCCGGCAGCGCGGCTGCCCGCCGCCAAGCCAGCGCCAGCACGGCCGCCGCGCCCGCCGTCAACGTCGCCAGCATCGCGACCGGACCGGCCACATCGAGCAGGATCCCGGCCGCCAGCGGCGCGGCGATGCGCGTCAGTGCGAACAGGCTGGACTGGATGCCGTAGTCCAGCGCCTGCAGGCCCGGCCGCGCGTGCGACATCATCAGGCCGAACGCCAAGGCGGCGGTGGCGCCCATGGCTGCCGCCACCATCATGGCGCAGGCCGCCAGCACGGCCGGCGCCGCGTTCAGGCCGATTGCCAGCGTCAACGCCAGCAACGCGGCGGCCCCGGCGCCGGCGTGCAGCCGCACCGCGCGGCCCGCGCCCAGGCGCTTGAGCAGCCGCGCGCCCGCGATGCTGGCCACGGCGCCGATCGCGCCGCCCGCGACGCCGACCAGCCAGGCCACGCGTTGCGGCGCCAGCCCCTGGTCCAGCAGCAGCGGCTTCAGATAGAACCAGCCGGCGCCGATGAAGGGGAACAGCAGGGCCAGCAGCGGCAGCCAGCGGCGGCTCGCGGGCAGGCGCAGGTAAGCGATGGCGTGGCGCGTGGCCGAGATGGCGTCGTCGGCACGCTCGGCATTCATGGCGTCCATGTTCTCCCGCAGCAGCAAGGTCAGCGCCGCGCCCAGCGCCAGCGCGCCGGCCATGATCAGGAACGGCGCCTGCCAGCCCCAGCGCGCCTGCGCCAGCAGCATCAGGCCGCCGCCAACGATCGCGCCCAGGCACAACGCCATCGAGCGGATGCCACCCGCCGAGGCGCGGCCAGCCGCGGGCAACACGCGGATCGCCGACGCGTTGACGGGCACGTCGGCCCAGGTGCCGGCCAGCGCGGCGGCGGCCGCCAGCGCGAACAGCATGGCGCCATCGTTCAACAGATCGCGCCAGCCCAGCGCCAGCAGCACGGCGGCGTAGGCCAGCAGCAGCGCCACCGTCCAGCGCCGATAACCGCCACGGCTGGCGCCGCGCCGGTCCAGCGGCATCGCCAGCAGGAACTTGAACACGGTCGGCAGGCTGGCCAGCTGGAACAGGCCGATGGCGGTGCCGGACCAGCCGTGCTGGCGCAGCACCAGCGGCAGGCCCAGCCACAGATAGACGCCCGGCGCGGTCAGCGCCAGGTTGAGCCAGCCGAACAGGGCCTGGGCCAGGCCGTGGCGCAGGCGCGGCGTCATGGCGCGGCCCGGCGCGCCGACAGCACATGCAGCGGCGCCAGCGGAAAGCGGTCGGCGTCGAAGCCGCGCACCTCGGCGAAGCCGGCGGCGCGCAGCGCGTCGGCCAGTTCCCCCTGGCGCGTGACGCGCCGGCCCAGCAGCAGCATCGGCAGGTAATAGCGCAGCACGCGCGCGGCGGCCTCGGTGTCATCCGGGATTTCGGCGTGCGCCATCACCAGCAGGCCGCCCGGCGCCAGCGCATCGTGCATCTTGCGGATCGCGGCGGCGGCGTCGGGCACGAAATGCAGCACCGACGAGCACCAGATCAGGTCGTAGCCGGCGCCGATATCGGCCGTGGCCAGGTCGCCGCCCACGGCC
>NZ_CYTU01000020.1:85565-102613 GCF_001299375.1 Achromobacter sp. 2789STDY5608621
CTGCGCCAGCGAGCGGCGCCGGTAGCGCCAGGCGTCGCCGCAGTAGTGGGGCCGTCCCGCCACGAAGTGGTCGCGCGCGGTGGCCGCACAGCGGTAGAGCGGCGGCGCGCCGGCGATGCGGTGCAGCAGGCGCAGGCTCCACAGCATGTCCAGCAGGTGCTCGGCGGCGGCGGGGCGCAGCGCCAGCGCCTGCGCGATTTGCGCGGCGCTGGCCGGCGCCAGCAGGTGCGCGAACAGGCCCAGTTCCAGGGCGGCGTCGAGCGCGGCGGTTTCGACCGGCGCGGCGGCCAGGTCCCAATAGCGTTGCAGGGGCAGGGGGGAAGTCGGCATGGCGGGTTCCTTGGGATGCGGTTCAAAGGCGCCAGGTCAGGCGCAGGCCCACTTCGCGCGGCGGGCTGTAGACGGTGACGATGCCGTTCTGGTAGCCCACCGCGTCGTAGCGGCGGTTGGCGAGGTTGTTGACGTAGGCGGCGATCTCGACCTGCCGCACGGTGACGCCGGCCGCCAGGTTGACCAGCGCGTAGCCGTTGCGGCGGTAGCGGTTGGCGGCGTCCAGATAGACCGGGCCGGTGCCGCTGAGTGAGGCCTGCGCGTACCAGCCGGCGGGGGCGTCGTAGCGCGCGGTCAGGTGGCCGTTCAGGCGCGGCGCGAACGGGTTCTGGTTGCCGCTGTAGTCGTTGGCGCCATCGCGGAAGTGGCTGAAGCGGGTGCGGTTCAAGCCCAATCCGGTCTGCAACGACCAGCCCTGGCCCAGCAGGTATTCGAGCTCGAATTCCGCCCCGATCGAACGCGCCGACGCGGCGTTGGTGACGTACACCAGGCCCGGCAGCGGCATCTGTTGCACCTGCATGTTGTCGACCGTCATCACGTAAAACGCGGCGGCGTAGCGCAGGCGGTTGCCGGGCAGCCAGCCCTTGGCGCCGATCTCGTACGCGCGCAGCGTTTCCGGCTGGTAGGCGGCGTAGTCGGCGGCCGGCGAAAACACGTTGTAGCCGCCCGCGCGAAAGCCATCCGCGACCGAGGCGTAGACCTGCTGGCGCGGCGCGAAGGCGTATTGCAGCGCCAGCTTGGGCGTGACGCGGGTCCAGTCGGCGCGGCGCGCGCTGTCGCCTTGCGGCGTGAAGCGCACGGCGTCGCGCTCGACGCGGGCGCCGGCCTCCAGGGTCCAGCGCTCGGCCAGCGGCACGGTCCAGTGGGTGAAGGCGGCGCCGGACTGGCCGCGCAGCCGCACCACGCTTTCGGTCTGGCCGCGCGGCATCTTCTGGGTGTTGCGCAGGTCATGGTCGTCGCCGTCGGCGTACAGCCCCGCCAGCCAGTGGGCGCGGCCCAGCGCGCCCTCCAGCCGCAGCTCCTGCGACAGATTGCGGAAATGGTGGTCGCGGGCGATGTGCAGCAGGTCGGCGGGCTGGAAATCGGTGTCCTGCTGCACGCGGTCGCGCAGGTCGTTCCAGGCCGTCACCGACGTCAGGCGCAGGCCGCCGTCCAGATCGTGGCGCAGCGACAGCGACGCGCTGCGGCCGATGGACCGGTTCCAGCTCGGCGTGCCGGACGCCACGGTGGCGCGCGAGGCCATGGGCGATCCCCACAGCGCGGCGCCGTCGCGGTAGTTGATCTGCGCATAGCGCAAGGTGGCGTCGGTGCGCGCCGACGGCGTCCAGCGCAGCGCCAGCTTGCCGTTGCGCAGTTCGCGGTCGTCCTCGCGCCGGCCGGTGTAGGTGTTGTCGATGAAGCCGTCCTGGCCGCGCCAGGCGCCGGCCACGCTGGCGTAGAGCGTGTCGTCGATGATCGGCCCGCTCAGGTCGAAGCGCAGCATGCGCAGGTCGCGGCTGCCCACGGTGGTGGAGACGCTGCCGCGCAGGCTGTCGCCCGGCTGGCGGGTATGGACGTTGATGACGCCGGCTTCCGCGTTGCGGCCATAGAGCGCCGATTGCGGGCCGCGCAGCACTTCGACGCGGTCGATGTCCAGCAACTGGTCGTCGAAGCCCTGCGCCATCAGCGTGGGCACGCCGTCCACCACCAGCAGGGTCGAGGTCGAGAACGAAAAGAAGTTGGCCGACAGGCCGCGCATCACGGCCGCATTGACGCCGGCCTGGCCGAACGGCTGGAACGTCAGGCCGGGCGTGATGCGCTGCAGGCCCGCCAGGTCGACGACGCCCTGGCTTTCGAGCATGTCGCCGTCGAACACCGACAGGCTGCCGGGCAGCGATTCGAGGGCGCGTTCCTGCTTGTCGGCGGTGACGGTGATGGCGGGCAGTTGCGCGGCGGTCTGCGCCAGTGCGGCGGGCGTGGCGCAAAGCCACAGCGCAACCCAGGCGGCGCGAGGGTGGGGAAGAGGGCGATTCATCGGGATTCCTGTGCAAGCAGTCACGGCGGCCGAACGCGCGGCGCCGTCCCGAAGATGGTATTTTCTTATGCGAACGAATATCATTAGCATTCATATGCGAACCGGATGGATTCGTATGCATTCCGGCGCATCCGCGCCCGGGCCGATTCCTGGCCCCCGTCCCGACGCCATCCCGGCCCCGTCCCGCCACCCGTCATCCGCCGTCGAAACCATGTCCCTGCGCATCTCCGCCACGCTCGCCCAACCCGGTCCGGCCGCCCGTCCCGGCTGGTCGCGGCTGGCGCTGCCGGCGGATCTGGGCGAGTGCGTGGCCGACCGCCTGGACCTGGGCGAGGGCCTGGCCCTAGTGCATTCGCAATACACCCCCGTGCGCGACCTGATCGAGGAGAACGCCGCCGCGCATGGTGGGCGCACGCTGGTCATCACGCTGGCCCTGGGCGGGGTCTCGGCCTATCGCGGCGCCGATGGCGCCGAGCTGGATTTCCGCGGTGGCCAGACCACGGTGACAGCGTTTCGCCGTCACCTGGGCGAGCGCCGCTACCTGGGCGGCAGCACCGTCTCGCAACTGCGCCTGCTGGTGGGCGAGGCGGCGCTGCGCCGCTATGCCGGCGAGGCCCAGGCCGAGGCGTTGTTCGGCGCCGGCGGCCTGCGGCGGCTGGCGCAGGGCCGCACCAGCGCCGACCTTGCCGCCGTCGCGGCCGAGCTGGCGCGGGCCAGCGACCCGCTGGACACCCACATCAAGGCGTTGACGCTGCTGTCGCGCCAGTTGCGCGCGCTGGCGCCGACGCCAGCGGCGGGCCGGTTCAGCCAGGCCGACATCGCCCGGCTGGAGCGGGCCCATGCGCTGATGCGCGAACAGATGGATCGCGAACTGACGGTGCAGTACCTGTGCCTGGCGACCGGGTTGAACGAATTCAAGCTCAAGCAGGGCTTTCGCGCGCTATACGGCGACAGCCCCATGCGGCTGCTGACCGGCATGCGCATGCGGCGCGCGTGGGAATTGCTGGAGACCGGATGCCAGGTGGCGCAGGCGGCCTATCAGGTGGGGTATCGCCATCCCGCCAACTTCAGCGCCGCCTTCACCCGTTTCCATGGCCGCGCGCCCAAGTCGGTGTTCGGCAAGCGGGGGTGACGCCCTTAGTGCGCCGCCCGCATCCGCCGCCGCGACACGCTTTCCCACCCGGCCACCAGCATCATGATCAGCGTCGTCAGGCCCCCGACCATCAGGTTGTCGGTGACGAACGCGATCGGCGCCAGCGCCGCCAGCAGCGCCAGCCCGATCACGTGCGACAGCGGGAAGCGGCCATACACCACCGTCTTGTAGATGCCGTTGCCCAGCAGGTACAGCGCCGGGCCGCCGAGCAGCGCGGCCGCCGCCGCCGTGACGATGCGGCCGTCCGGATGCAGGATGACCAGTTCGTTGGCCACCGCCGAGACGATCACGCCGGCGATCAGGATCACGTGCACGTAGTGGAAGTAGGCCCCGACCCGGCCCGGATCGGCGTGGTGCGCGATGGCCTCGCTGCCGTCCTTGCTGCTGGTGTCGAAGTACACCCACCACATCGCCGCCGTGCCCAGGAACGCGGCCAGCAGCGCGATCAGCGTGGGCGCGTCCCAGTGCGGGTGCTCGCCCAGCGTGGCGCCGGTGATCAGCAGCGTCTCGCCCAGCGCCACGATCACGAACAGCTGGCAGCGTTCGGCCAGGTGGCCGCCCTCGATGGTCCACTCGCGGGTGCTGGAGCGGCCCATGCCGGGCAGCCAGAAGCCGGCCATGGGCGACAGGTATTCGCAGGCCACCGCCACGATCCACAACGCCAGCCGCGTATCGCCCGAGGACAGGCCGCCGGCGATCCAGAACACCGCCGAGATGCACAGCCAGCCCAGCATGCGGCGGAAGTTCGGCGCCAGCGGATGCGACGGCCCCAGGTGCAGCACCACGAACAGAGTGCGGCCCACCTGGATCAGCACGTAGCAGATAGCGAAGACCAGCCCGCTCTCGCCGAAGGCGCCCGGCAGCACCGCCGCCGCCACCAGCCCGGCCAGCATCACCGCGAACAGCATCAGCCGCATCGGCACCGCGTCGGGATCGAACCAGTTGGTGACCCAGCAGGTGTATTGCCAGCCCAGCCACACCGCGAACCACAGCACCAGCGTGTGCAGCGCGCCCATCAGGGTCAGGTCGTGCAGCAGGCTGTGCGACAGCTGCGTCACGGCAAAGACATAGACCAGGTCGAAGAACAGCTCGACAAAGGTGACGCGGGCCTCGTGGCCGTCGCGATGGCGCAGCAGATGGGCGCTGGCGAGAAATGTCATGGCGGCGCTTCCTGTCCGGTGGAGGGGCGTCGCCAGATTACTCCCGGCCGCGCGGGCCGATCGTAAATAATTCAAAAGACGTGGCGCGCCCGCGACGCCTCAGTGGCCGGCCGGCGTGTCGCCGTGTCCGCCCAGCTCGCGGTTGCGCGAGCGCACCAGCGCGGCGGCCAGCGCCGCCGCCACGGCCGCGATCACCGCGCCGGCCAGGAAGGTCACGCGGTAGCCGCCCGCCAGCGCCGCCACCGGGGCCGCGCCGGCGCCGGCCAGCGCCGCCGTGCGCGCCGCGGCCAGGCTGGCCAGCACCGCCAACCCCAGCGCGCCGCCCATCATGAAGGCGGTGTTGACCACGCCGGACGCCAGGCCCGACTGGCTCGGCTCGACGTCGCTCATGGCGGCCAGCAGCATCGGGTTGAAGGCGATGCCCGCGCCCAGGCCCAGCAGCAGCATGCCCGGCAGCACGTCGGCCGTGAAACCGCCGTCGACCGGCGCGCGCGCGAACAGCGCCAGCCCCAGCGCCGCCATCAGCAGCCCGGTGGCCAGCGGCCCGCGGATGCCAAAGCGCATCACCAGCTTGGCCGACAGCCCCAGCGAGAACGCCGCCATGATCAGGTTGGCCGGCAGGAACGCCAGCCCCACCTGCATGGCGTCATAGCCCAGCACCAGCTGCATGTACAGCGCCGACACGAAGAACCACGCGAACATGGCCGCGGCCCACAGCACCCCGACCACGTTGGCGGTCGCCACGTTGCGCAGGCGGAACAGCGCCAGCGGCATCAGCGGCTCGGCCACGCGCGCCTCGATCGCCAGGAACAGCGCCATCAGCAGCGCGGCCGCGCCCAGCAGGCCGAGCGACTGCGCCGAGGTCCAGCCGGCCTCGTTGCCGTTGACCACGGCGTACACCGCCAGCATCAGCGACGCGGTGACCGCCAGCGCGCCGGCCACGTCGAGCCGGCCGCCGCCGGCCGCGCCGCGCGCCGCCGGCAACAGCCGCAGGCACAGCGCATACACCACCGCGCCGATCGGAATGTTGACCAGGAAGATCCAGTGCCACGACAGCGTGCTGGTCAGCAGCCCGCCCAGCAGCACGCCCAGGCTGCCGCCGCCCGCACAGACGAAGCCGTACACGCCCATGGCGCGGGCGCGTTCGCCGGCCTCGGTGAAGAGATTCATGATGAGCGACAGCGACACCGCCGACACCACCGCGCCGCCCAGCCCCTGCGCGGCGCGCGCGGCGATCAGCAGTCCCTGGCCCCGCGCCAGCCCACAGGCCAGCGAGGCCACGGTGAACAGGACCAGGCCCGCCAGGAACATGCGCCGGTGGCCGAGCAGGTCGCCCAGCCGTCCGCCCAGCAGCAGGAAGCCGCCGAAGGTCAGCATGTAGGCGTTCACCACCCACACCAGCGAGGTCTCGGTGAAATGCAGGTCTTCGCGGATCGAGGGCAGGGCGACGTTGACGATGGTGGTGTCCAGCACGATCATCAATACGCCCAGGCACAGCACCATCAGTGCCCACCAGCGTTGCTTGCCCTGTATGCCATGCGTCATGGATCTCTCGCTCCATCCGCTTGTGGCGGATGCGGTTGTCAGTGGTTGAGCCGCCCACCGCTGACCATCCACCGCGTGTCGTAGCGGTCGATCAGCGCGCCGTAGGCTTCGGCCCAGAAGGTTTTCTGGAGCGGCATGGTAACGCTGCCGCCCTCGGCCAGCATATCGAACACGCGTTGCGCGTCCGAGACCGTGGGGTAGGCCAGCGACAGCGCCATGCCCTGCTTGCCGGGGTAGGGATGGCCGGCGGTGGCGTCGCTGGCCATCAGCACCTGTTCGTCCAGCGCCAGGCGGGCGTACATGATGCGTTCGGCGTCTTCGCCGGACAGCGCCGGCATGGCGGCATCGGCGGGCGCATCCGCATAGCGGACCATGGCCTCGACGCGGCCGCCGAGCACGCGTTCGTAGAAACGCATGGCCTCGGCGCAGTTGCCGTCGAAACTGAGGTAGGCGGAAAGTTGGGGCATGGCGGGTTCCTCCTTTGTGGCCGATCCTGATTCTCGCATCCATGGCGCCGTCCGGGAAACCTCTTATTGCCGCCGGTCCGAGCCCATCCCTATCATTCGCCACAGGATCAGGACTGATCCGCACGCACCGGCACGGCTTGGTGCGGCAGTGCCCCGCAGCAATGATTGCTGCCCGAACCTTCGTCTGGCTATAGAAGCCCCCGACTCACACGCAACGCGTGGTCGGGGGCTTTTTTGTTTTCCAAAACGTTGCAGGGAGATCGCATGCAAGTTTCACCGCCGCCGGACGCCACCTCGTCCGCGATCCACGTGGCCAGTGTGCAGACGGCCCCCGTCATGGGCGAGGTCGCCGCCAACGTGGCCCGTTCCATCGAGCTGGTCGAGCAGGCCGCCGCGCAGGGCGCGCGGCTGGTGGTGCTGCCCGAGCTGGCCAACACCGGCTACGTGTTCGCCAGCCGCCAGGAGGCCCACGCCCTGGCCGAAACCGTGCCCGACGGCCCCAGTTCGCAGGCCTGGATCGCGCTGGCGCAACGCCTGGGCATCTACCTGGTGGCCGGCATCGCCGAGCGCAGCGGCGGTCGGCTGTACAACGCCGCCGTCATCGCCGGCCCCGACGGCTACCTGGGCACCTACCGCAAGCTGCACCTGTGGGGCGACGAGAACCTGTTCTTCGAGCCGGGCGACCTGGGCCTGCCGGTGTTCCATACCGAATTCGGCCGGCTGGGCGTGGCGATCTGCTACGACGGCTGGTTCCCCGAGGTCTACCGCCTGCTGGCGCTGCGCGGCGCCGACATCGTCGCGGTGCCGACCAACTGGGTGCCGATGCCGGGGCAGACGCCCGACGGCCCGGCCATGGCGCATGCGCTGGCGGCGGCCGGCGCCCACAGCAACGGCCTGACGCTGGTGTGCGCCGACCGGGTCGGCGTCGAGCGCGGCCAGCCCTTCGTCGGCCGCAGCCTGATCGTCGGCTCGCAGGGCTGGACCGTGGCCGGCCCCGCCAGCCACGACCGCGAAGAGGTGCTGGTGGCGCCGGTGGATCTGGCCGCCTCGCGCCGCGCGCGGCAACTGAACGACTTCAACCACGTGCTGCGCGATCGGCGCCGCGACCTTTACGACGAACTGCTGGGCGCCGCCGAGGCGCCGCGGCAGCGTTGAATACAACGGCGGACAGCCGGCCCCCAAGGAGAAATCCCCATGAAAAACCCCACTTGCAGCTTCCTCATCCGACTTTCCTTCATCGCCGCGCTGACCGGCGCGGCGGGCGCGCAAGCGGCCGAACCCTTGCGCATCGGCGTGCCGGTCGGCCTGTCGGGCGCCAACAGCGTGGTCGCGCCCGGCGTGGTGCAGGCCTCGCAGCTGGCCGCCGATGAAATCAACGCCGCCGGCGGCATCCTCGGCCGCCAGGTGGTGCTGGAGATCGCCGACGACGCCTCGGGCGCGGTCGGCGCGCAGAAGGCCTACGACACGCTGGTGTTCCAGAAGAAGGTGGACGCCATCATCGCCATGGAAACCAGCGCGGCGCGCAACGCGGCGCTGCCCATCGTCTCGCGCGGCAAGGTGCCGTACATCTACACCTCGTTCTACGAAGGCCGCTCGTGCAACCGCTGGATGCACGTCAACGGCTGGGTGCCCGAGCAGCAGGTGGCGCCGGTGGTGGACCACTTCATGAAGGAACGCGGCGCCAAGACCTTCTTCCTGGTCGGCAGCGACTACGCCTTCGGCCGCGGCATGCTCAAGTTCACCCGCGAATACATCGAGAAGCAGGGCGGGCGCGTGGTGGGCGAGGAATACCTGCCCATCGACGGCTCCGACTGGACGCCGGTGGTCTCGAAAATCCGCTCGGCCAACCCGGACGCGCTGATCAGCTCCACCGCCGGCGGCGGCCCCAACGTCAGCCTGGCCAAGCAGGTCAAGGCGGCCGGCCTGACCATGCCCTACGGCAACCTGGCGATCGACGAAGCCACCGCCAAGACCATGGGCGACACGGCGGTCGGCATGTACCTGTCGGCCTCGTACCTGACCAGCATCGATACGCCGCAGAACCGCAAGTTCCTCGACGGCCTGAAAGCCAAGTTCGGCGCCGACGCCAAGACCGCCAACGAGTTCTCGGGCCCGCAGTATGAAGCCTTCTTCCTGTACAAGGCGGCGGTCGAGAAGGCCGGCGGCACCGATTCGCAGAAGGTGGTGCAGGCCCTGAGCGAAGTGTCGTTCGACGGCCCGCGCGGCCCGGTCAAGATGGACCGCCAGCGCCACGCCGCCCTGACCATGCGGCTGGGCCAGGTGCAGCCGGACGGCTCCATCAAGATCCTGCAGACCTTCAACCAGGTCGATCCGGGCGCGCAGTGCCCCGACCTGAAGTAACGCGCTAAGCCACACCCTGCGCGCCGCCGGTTCGCCGGCGGCGCAGGAGAACACAATGGGTTTGATGCTGGACATCCTGAGCACGGCCGCCATGCTGTTCATCGTGACGGCCGGGCTGATGATCATTTTCGGCGTGATGAAGATCGTCAATTTCGCCCACGGCGCCATCATCACGCTGGGCAGCTACGCCGCCCTGGTGGTGACGCGGCTGGGGCTGGACCCGTGGCTGGCGCTGCCGTGCGCGCTGGCGGCGGGCGTGCTGGTGGGCATGCTGGTCGAGCGCCTGATCGTGCAGCCGCTGTACAAGCGGCCGCTGGACGCCATCCTGGCCACCTGGGGCCTGGGCATCGTGATCGGCCAGCTCATCACCATGGCCTTCGGCCGCGAGGTGCAGTTCGCCGACGCGCCGATCCAGGGCGCGGTGCCGTTCCTGGGCACCGAATACTCGGCCTACCGGCTGTTCCTGGTGCCGGGCGCGCTGCTGCTGTACGTGGCGCTGACGCTGCTGCTGAACGGCACGCGCTTCGGTGTGCGCACCCGCGCCGTCATCATGAACGAGGACCTGGCGCGCGGCCTGGGCATCAACGCCGAACGAATCCGCTTCACCACCTTCGCGCTCGGCGCGGGGCTGGGGGCGCTGGCCGGCGCGCTCATCACGCCGCTGTCCAGCGTCGATCCGAACATGGGGCTGCCGTGGCTGGTCAGCGCCTTCATGCTGGTGATGGTGTCGGGCAACTCGATCACCGCGCTGCTCCTGACCTGCCTGGTCTATGGCGCCTGCCAGGTGCTGGTGGGCGTGTTCATCAGCCCGATCCTGGGCGGCGTCACCATCGCGGTGCTGGCGGCCCTGACCCTGCGCCTGCGTCCCAAAGGATTCGCCCATGACTGATTCCTCCCTCGCGCAACCGGCGCTGGCGAGCCGCGCCGACCCGCGCCGCGCCGCCCGCGGCCGCGACCTGCTGTGGCTGGCGGTCGCCTGCCTGGCGCTGACCGTGGCCGGCCCCTGGCTGTTCGACACCTATCTGCTGAACGTGCTGATCAAGGCGCTGTTCTTCGCCGTGGCGGCGGTCACGGTGGACATCCTGTGGGGCTACACCGGCTACCTGACCTTCGGCCAATCGGCCTTCTTCGGCGTCGGCGCCTATGCCGCCGGGCTGGCCTTCACGCACTACGGCTTCTCGCCGGGCATCGCGCTCGCGGCCGCGCTGGTGGCGGTGGGGGCGGCCATGCTGCTGGCGCTGGCCACCGGCTGGCTGTCGTTCTACCGCGGCGCCTCGCCGTTTTTCGCCACCGTGATCTCGCTGGTGCTGCCCATCGTGCTGACCCAGGTCGTGCTGTCGGGCGGCACCTACACCGGCTCCTCGTCCGGCCTGACCGGCTACGACACCTTCGACCTGTCGCTGGAAGCCTGGTACGTCATCGCCGCCGGCGGCCTGTCGATCGTGGCGCTGCTGGCCTGGGTCGCGGTGCGCAGCGACGGCGGCCGCATCCTGGCCGCGCTGCGCGACAACGAGGGCCGCTGCAGCTACCTGGGCCTGAACACCGCGCACTGGCGCATCGCGCTGCTGGTGGTGTGCGGTGCGGTCGCCAGCCTGGCGGGCTTCGGCTACGGCGCCTTCAGCGGCGTGGTCGCGCCGGAACTGACCGGCTTCGTGTTCGGCACCGAACTCATCATCTGGGTGGCGCTGGGCGGACGCGGCACGGTGTGGGGCCCGGTGCTGGGCGCCGTGCTGATCAACGTGGCCGGCTCGTACCTCAGTGGCAACATGCCGTTCGTCTACCAGCTGGTGCTGGGCGTGACCTTCATCCTGGTGATCCTGCTCCTGCCGCGCGGGCTGCTGCCGCTGCTGCTGGCGCCGTGGCGCCGCCGGCGGCCGGCCCCGGTGCCGGAATTGGTGGCGCGCGCGCCGGCCAACGCGGCGGCGTCGGGGCAGGCCGCCACCGGAAGCGGCCTGGTCCTGGCCGGCGTGGCCAAGCGCTTCGGCAGCCTCAAGGTGCTGGAAGGCATCGACCTGCGGGCGCGCGGCGGCGAGCTGCTGGGCCTGATCGGCCCCAACGGCGCCGGCAAGACCACGCTGATGCGCTGCATCGCCGACGGCGCCGAGCGCAGCGACGGCGCCGTCGAACTCTGCGGCCACGCGGTCAAGCGCGACGGGCCGGAGCAGTGCGTGCGTTACGGCCTGGGCCGCAAGTTCCAGAACGCCAACATCTTCGACACCCTCACCGTCGCCGAAAGCCTGCGCATCGCCACCACGCTGCGCGAACGCCCGTCATGGCGCCGCCGCGCGCCCGACCTGGCGCTGCCGGCCTACGCGCTGGAGGTGCTGCGCATGACCGGCCTGGACCAGCAGCTGGACCGCGTGGCGCGCGACCTTTCGCACGGCCAGCAGCAGGCGCTGGAACTGGCCATGGTACTGGCGCTGGAGCCGCGCGTGGTGCTGCTGGACGAACCCACCGCGGGCCTGAGCAAGGACGAACGCGCCCGCATCGGCCAGGTGCTGTCGGCGCTGGCCCATACCCACGGCCTGTGCTGCCTGCTGGTCGAGCACGACCTGGACTTCGTCGCCGAGGTGGCCACCCGCATCATCGTGCTGCACCAGGGCCGCATCGTCATGGACGGCAGCTTCCGCGAGGTGACCGAATCCGAACTGGTGCGCACTATCTACGCCGGCAGCGCGCCGGCCGGGCAGGGCGCCCAGGCCGGCACCCTCGGCGAAAACCCCGGCGGCAATCCGCCCGACCCGCAACCCACCCCGTCCCAAGGAGCCCCGGCATGAGCCACGCCGCCCCGGCCTTGCGCCTGGACCACGTCGCCAGCGGCTACAAAGGCGCCGTGGTGCTGAACGACATCTCGCTGTCCGTGGCCGGCGGCGCCTGCGTGGCGCTGCTGGGCAAGAACGGCATGGGCAAGAGTACGCTGCTCAAGACCGTGATGGGCTACCTGCCCAAGCTGCGCGGCAAGGTCAGCCTGGGCGGCGTCGACGCCACCCGGCTGCGGCCGCACGAGGTCGCCCGCCGCGGCGTCGCCTACGCCGCCCAGGACCAGCCGCTGTTTCCCGACCTGAACATCCGCGACAACCTGCGCCTGGGCCTGCCCAATGATCGCCTGTTCGACGAACGCTTCGGCGAGATCGCCGAGCTGTTCCCGGTGTTCTCCAGCCGCCTGCGGCAATACGCCGGCACGCTGTCCGGCGGCGAACAGAAGATGCTGCTGGTGGCGCGCGGCCTGATGCAGCGGCCGGCCTTGCTGTTGCTGGACGAAATCACCGAAGGCCTGCAACCCTCGGTGATCGAGCGGCTGGGACGCGCCCTGAACTGGGAACGCGAACGGCGCGGCACGTCCATGTTCATCGTCGAACAGAACGTGGCCTTCGCGCTGGACGTGGCCGACCGCTACCTGGTGCTCAAGCAGGGCGCCATCGTCGACCAGGGCGAGGCTGGCGCGCCCGGGGCCGCCGGCCATATCATGGACCACCTGAAAGTCTGAGCCCCGCATGAACCCCGTTCGAGCACAAGGATGCCCCTATGACCCCCCGCACTGACACGGACGCCGCCACGCCGGGATGGCGCATCGGCGTGCTGTATTCGCGCAGCGGCGTGACCGGCACCACCGAATCGCAGCACTTCTTCGGCACCGTGCTGGCGGTCGAGGAAATCAACGCGCTCGGCGGCGTGCTGGGCCGGCCGCTGGAACCGGTGGTCTACGACCCGCGCAGCGACGCCGAGGAATACCGCCGCCTGGCCGCGCGGCTGCTGCTGGACGACGAGGTCAACGTGATCTTCGGCGGCTGCACCTCGCATTGCCGCAAGGCCATGCTGCCGGTGGTCGAACGCAGCAACGCGCTGCTGTGGTACGCCTCGGTCTACGAAGGCTTCGAGTATTCGCCCAACGTCATCTACACCGGCGCCGCGCCCAACCAGGGCAGCATGCAGCTGGCCGCCTACCTGATCCAGCACTGCGGCAAGCGCATCTTCCTGGTGGGCGCGGACTACATCTACCCGCGCGAAACCAACCGCATCATGCGCGACACCGTCGAGGAGCACGGCGGCGAGATCCTCGACGAAACCTACCTGCCGCTGGGTTGCGACGAAGGCGAGATCATCGACGTGGTGCGCGACATCCGCCGCATCAAGCCGGATGTGGTGTTCTCCACCCTGATCGGCGACGACGCCCAGCGCTTCTACCGCCGCTACCACGCCGCCTGCGAGGCCGACCCGGGCGCGCCGCACATCCCCATCGCCAGCCTCACCATGGCCGAATCCGAGGTCGCCGAGATCGGCCCGGCCCTGTGCGCCGGCCACATCACCGCCGCCACCTACTTCAACACCGTCGACTCGCCCGCCAACGCCCATTTCCTGGACCTTTGGCGCGCCCGCTTCGGCGACCGGCCGGCCAGCGTCTACGCCGAGGCCTGCTACAGCCAGGTGCACCTGTTCGCGCGCGCCCTGCAGCGCGCCGGCAGCCTGGACACGCGCAAGCTGGTGCAGGCGGTGCACCAGGTGGGCTTCGACGCGCCCGGCGGCCGGCTGACCATCCTGGCCGAGAACAACCACAGCGTGCTGACCCCGCGCATCGGCCTGTGCCGCGCCGACGGCCGCTTCGACATCGTCTGGGCCAGCGGCGAACCGGTCAAGCCGGACCCCTACCTGACGGCCTTCGGTCTCGATGAGTTCTGGTTGGCATGAGCATGGACCATAGCCTCCGCCGCCTCTACGAAGACCTGCGCAGCGTGGCCGTCGCCGTGGCCTATCCGCCCGGCGAAGACCGCGACCTGCTGGTCGAGCAGCTCAAGCGCATCGGCTGCCGCATCCACCTGGTCTGGCCGTTCCCCGACAAACCGCCGGCCGGCGCCGACGTAGTGTTCTTCCAGGTCTCGCAATGCGGCCAGAACTCGTTCGCCTGGTCCGCCAGCGAGGTCGACGCCACCCTGATCGCGCTGTCCGAATACGAAACCCCCACCACCTTGAAGCAGCTGCTCAAGACCAACGCCCACGGCGTGCTGACGCGGCCGTTCCGCTCGGCCGGCATCCTCAGCACCCTGGTGCTGGCGCGCTCGGCCAAGCAGTTCCAGAACCGCCAGCAGAACAAGATCGACAAGCTGGAAAGCACCATCAAGGCGCGCCGCGTGATCGAAAAGGCGATCCGCGTGCTGATGGACCACCAGCGCCTGGACGAACGCGCCGCCTACGAACACATGCGGACCCGCGCCACCGGCCTGCGGGTCAGCGTGGCCGAGGTCGCCGCCATGATCGTCGAGGCCAGCGAAGCCATGGAAAAACTGGGCCTGGGCGGCGCGCGCCCCGACCCGCACAACAACAGCAACAACGGAGGCAAGGCATGAAAGTCATGATCGCCCGCATGAACCACGAGACCAACACCTTTTCGCCGGTGCCCACGCCGCTGTCCGCCTTCGGCAACGACGGTCCCACCTACGACCGCGCCGCCTACGAAGAGAACCACGGCAAGCGCACCGCCATGTCCGCCTTCATCGACCTGGCGCAAGCGCAGGGCGCCACGCTGGTCACGCCGGTGTCCGCCACCGCCTATCCCAGCGGCCGCGTCGACGGCCAGGCCTATCGTGAATTGTGCGACCGCATCGTCGCCGCCGCCGCCGGCTGCGACGCGCTGCTGCTGGACCTGCACGGCGCCATGGCCGTCGAGACCACCGACGACGGCGAAGGCGACCTGCTCGAACGCCTGCGCCAGCAAGCCCCCGGCGTGCCGATCGCCGTCGCCCTGGACCTGCACGGCAACGTCACCCAGAAAATGATCGACAATGCCGACGTCATCGTCAGCTTCAAGACCTACCCGCACATCGACATGTACGAAACCGGCGAGCACGCCGGCCGCCTCCTGTTCGACTGGCTCGCCGGTGGCCCGCGCCCGCGCCTGGCCTGGCGCCGCCTGCCGCTCATGAGCCACACCCTGCGCAGCAACACCGCCGAAGGCGCCATGCGCCGCGCCGTGCAGGCCGCGCGCGGCGCCGAGGCTGGCGGCATGCTGGGCGTGTCGGTGCTGGCCGGCTTCGCCCTGGCCGACATCCCCGACCCGTGCCTGAGCGTGGTGGTGGTCGCCGCTGGCGACGCCGAGGCCGCCGAGCGCGTCGCCGCGGGCCTGGCCGCCGCCATCTGGGAAGACCGCGACGGCTTCGTCTACGAGGCCGAACCCCTGGCCGCCTCGCTCGAACGCGCCGCCGCCCTGGCGCGCGGCGCCGACCGCCCGGTGCTGCTGCTGGACCACGGCGACAACTGCATGTCCGGCGGCACCTGCGACACCATGGACGTGTTGGTCGCCGCCGTCGACGCCGGCCTGACGGGCATCGTCGCCGGCCTGTATTGCGACCCCGAAGCCGTCGCCGCCATGATCGCGGCCGGGCAGGGCGCCCGAGTCGAACTGCCGGTCGGCAACAAACTGCCCATCCCCGCCATCGGCCGGCCCGCCGCGCCGGTGACGCTGACCGGCGTGGTGCGCGCCATCACCGACGGCAGCTACGTCATCACCGGCCCCACCTACACCGGCCAGACCGCCTGCATGGGCCGCAGCGCCGTGCTGGACATTGGCGCCGCGCAACTGGTCATCACCGAACGCACCCACGAACCCTGGGACCTGGGCGTCTTCGAAAGCCTGGGCATCGACCCGCGCGCCGCCCGCTTCATCCTGGTCAAGTCGCGCATGTACTGCCGCCCGGTGTTCGTGCCCATCTCGTGCGCCCTGATCGAATGCGACAGCCCCGGCGTCACCAGCTCGGACTTCTCGCTGTTCCCGTACCAGCGGCGCAACCGGCCGCGCTATCCGCTCGATCCGTTCAAGCCGGCGCAGATGTCGGCGTAGGGTGGGGCGGATGATGCCGTGAGGGCGGCGCGGGGATGTTCCAGGCGCGCCATGCGGCTGTTTACCCCCGCGCCTTGATCCGCGGCGGACTTTCCCGTTCAATAGCGGTCATCGCGGCGCGCTCATCGCCGCGATGACGTGTCCGATCAGACAGGGACACGCTCAAGATCGATCCGACGCGGAGTTAACGTTCGGATTCCTTCCTATGCAAAATCCCGACGCATAGAGACGCCGTGCCCAGGTCTGCCGGTGCATCGTCGCCGCGCCAGCGATAGCGAAACAACCGCGGTCGCATAAATCAGGCCATGGGTCACGCCGACTGCAACCGCCCGGCTCCCCCAGAATCCCAAGGCAGGCATCTGCCTGCGGCATCGGCACGCGCCCTCGGCGCCGACTTCACCCTGCAGCCTGGGCAATGGAACGCATCAATGAACAACACGACAATCACGGCGCAAACCCCTCGCCACGGCGGGAGCCTTCGGGCCCGCAAGGGCAGGCGAAGGGCAGGGATGCTGATCATCTTCTGCGCGGCTGTGTTGGGATTGCCGGGCTTGGCGCAGGCGCAGAATTTATCGAAAAGAGGATGCACTTCCTCCGGTGGCTTCAATATCCAGCTGATCCCTTCCGTGAATTTCACGCTTGGCAAACTACCGCCGCCAGGCACCGAAATCTATAGAACGGGCACCTATTCCATCAACTATGAATGCGTCCACTACGACCAACTCGGTAACGCCGTTACTTCGACCCCCCAGCTTTACGCGCTCGCCGACTACAGCAAGCTGAACGATTCCCTGCGCAAGGCGGGATTGCAGTTGGCAATCATCGTCAATGGCGACGAGAGCAATCCGTGGTATCCGAACCTGATCGCGGGCCTGCCAATATCGGAAACCCATGAGGCCGGCGCTGCCTACACAGGGACTTCGGGGCCACGCGTCCTTACCATTGTCGCGAAGCTGTCGGTGATAAACGATAACCCTCCGGCGGCACGTTACCCGGTGCCCTCGGCAACCGTATTCAAATTGGTCGCTGCTTATGGGGCGGGGACTTCGTCCGGTCCATTCATCACCACTTCCGCCACGCGTATGCAGTTCGTCCCGCAGTGCATCGGCGATGTCAGTGTGGACAATCTGGTGCAGTTCGACAGGGTCATGGCGGTGACGGGCTATATGGGCACCCTGCCACAACA
>NZ_CYTU01000020.1:102879-110305 GCF_001299375.1 Achromobacter sp. 2789STDY5608621
TGCCCGTCACCATCCTGCCCGCCCCGGCGCCGCCTTCACGCGCCGATGTCGGCAATTTCGGCCAGCTGGTCGGCTACAACCCCGCCGCGGCGGTCCACACCTATACCGCATTGCTGATGCCGGACCCAGGCAAGGAACTGAAAATCGGCAAATACTCGACCCAGGTGCTCGTCAGGGTGACCTATTACTGAACGCCCCGCGCCTTGAACCGCGCCGGGCTTTCCAGTTCAATGGGACATTGCGCGGGCGGCACGCCGCCGCCCGGCCCCTTACCCGTTGGAGTGGCATATGGCTACGGTGCATCTGCTGTCGGATGAAGAAGCGCGCAAGATCCCCGAGGCGTGGGCGGTGTTCGAAGACATCCGCGCCACCCGCAAGTCCGATTTCGTCAATAACTTCTGGCGCGCCCTGGCCAACGACCCGCCCCAGCTCAAGCGCGTCTGGGAACAGCTCAAACAGGTCATGATGGCCGACGGCGAAATCCCGCCCCTGGTGCGCGAGATGATCTACATCGCGGTATCGACGGCCAACGGCTGCAGCTACTGCATCCATTCCCACACCGCCGCCGCCCGCGCCAAGGGCATGACCGACGGCCAGCACGCCGAACTGCTCGCCGTCATCGGCATGGCCGCCCAGACCAACGCGCTGGTCACCGCCATGCAGGTGCCCGTCGACGACGCCTTCACCGTGAAATAGGGCGCCGCCATGGCGACCATTCCGCTGTTCCCGCTGTCGAACGCGCTGTTCCCCGCCGGCGTGCTGCACCTGCGCATCTTCGAGGTGCGCTACCTGGACATGATCCGCCGCTGCATCGCCGACGGCACCGAGTTCGGCGTGGTCGCGCTGCTGTCCGGCAACGAAGTCCGCTCGCCCGAAGGCCAGGAAACCCTGGCCGACACCGGCACCCTGGCCCGCATCGACGCCTGGGACGCGCCCATGCCCGCCTTGCTGCAGCTGCGCTGCGTGGGGACGAGCCGCTTTCGCCTGGTCTCCAGCCAACTGGCAAAATACGGTCTTTGGATGGGCGAAACCGAGCCCATCGACGATGACCCGCCGTTACCCGTGCCAGCGCCGCTGCAACCCTGCGCCGACGCCCTGGGCCGCCTGGTGGCCCAATGGCAGCAGGAAGGCGTGCCCGCCGACCGCATGCCGGTGGCGCCGCCGTACCGCCTGGATGAATGCGCCTGGGTGGCCGACCGCTGGTGTGAACTGCTGCCGCTGCCGGCGGCGGAGAAGGTCCGGCTGCTGGCGCTGACGGATCCCCGCGTTCGCCTCGAAGCCGTGCGCATCGCGCTGGAAGGGCCGCAGGCCTAGCCAGCGGCAGGCGGCGCTTGAATTTTTTTGGACACCATGGATATCAGGATTGACGAAGGCCTGCGCGCCTATATTGACCCCTTGACCGACGACGAGCGCGAGGCGCTTGAACGCAGCCTGCTGGCCGAAGGCTGCCGCGACGCGCTGGTGCTGTGGGGCGACCTGCTGATCGACGGCCACAACCGCTACGCGCTGTGCAGGAAGCACGGCATTCCGTTCGAGACCAGGCAGAACACCTCGTTCAAGTCGATGGACGATGTGCACCTGTGGATGATCGAGAACCACCTGGGCCGGCGCAGCGTGTCGGATTTCCAGCGCGGGGTGCTGGCGCTGCGCAAGAAGGAGATCCTGCAATCGCGCAGCGTGCCGCCGTGGGAAGACGACGGCAGCACCCCGCCGCCGGAACCGCCGCCCATCCCGCCGGCCGCTGCATTCAGCCGGCAAGCGTTGGCGCGTGAAGCGCGCATCAGCAGCAATACGCTGGGGCAGATCGAGCGGATTCAAAAGGCCGCCGCGCCGGAGCTGGTGCGGGCGGTGAAGGATGGGGCGATCTCCATCAACGCCGCGGCGGCGGTCGCGACCTTGCCGCAGGAGCGGCAGGCGGCGGCGGTGGCAGGGGGGCGGAAGGAATTGCAGCAGGCGGCGCGCGAAGTGCGCCAGGCCAAGGCGCCGCCGCTGAAAGAGGCGGTGCCGGATATCCCGATCGAGAATATCGCGGATTTGCCGGCGGAGGTGGCGCGGCTACGGGAGCTGCTGGCGCGGTTGACGGATGAAAGGGATCAGTTGAAGAAGAAGGTGATGCATTTGACGGTGGCGTTGGCTGAGGCGCGGAATGCGGCGGCGGGGGGAGGGGATGATTGACGGGGGCCTCCTGTCAACTCGCACAGCAGGTTGTAAAGGCTGGCGGATCTGCAGGGTGACTCAAGCTTGCCTAGACAGTCGGCCATGAGCGGCCTCGACATTGATTCCATATGGCGTGGGATCGTCTGCTAAATTGCGCTACTGCACAATATCACACGACCCTCATGACTCAGTTTGACTTATCGCTTTTATCCGATGACACCGCAGAGGTGGATATGTGGGATTGGATGGAAGTGCGCACAGAACCGCTTTCTGCTGCGGACTATCTTTCATTCGCTGCACTCGACTTGGTAGACGGGAAGACTCCCCGGCATCTGGTCAATGCTCTTTCCAATGCCAAAAAAGCTTTGCATCTACGTCTCGAGGATCTTTGCTTAGGGTTCGGTGGAGTAAATCCGAAGAGTCGTAGAACCTTCCCGGATTTGATAAGGTATATCCGCGAGTGTGGTCTCGTCGCCCCTCGAGTGCTAGATCGATTGAATGCACAGCGAAATGCGGTTGAGCACGATTACATACTACCGACTGAACCAGATGTTGAGACGTTCGTAGATGTAGCTCACTTATTTGTGGCTGCTACTGATCGATGGGTTTCAAGACGCCCATGTCAAATTAGCTGCTCGGGAATCGAGGTTACTATTAATTCAATGAAATGTAACTTGATTCAAATAACTTTTGATTGGCACCAAGGTGTGGTCGCACTTAATTTTAAGGAGTCCAAATCTATCATCAGAGCATTAAGTCAAAGAATTGAGTGCAAGTCTCCTTCTGATGATTTTTTCCAATACGTGAGATTTGCTGTTCGCCACTCGGATTAGATTTATTGGATATAAAAAATGGGTGTTGGATGCTGGCTTTCTGCTTGGATGCCAGCGAAATGGAGTATTAATTTATACGTTAATGTTGTGCAATGCGCTAAGCGAGGTTTTTGATGAGGGATGCTACCGACCAATGGGAGCGATTTTTGGATCCTGATGTAGTCAGGCCATCTCTTTTCTTGGCGACTATGTTTATTGCCGCGTTTGAAATCCTTCAGGATTCTATCGTAGACGATCTTCGTGACTTCTATACTAGTGATTTTGATGAGCATGGGCCCACTGTCGGTTCCGAATATCAATCTAATGTATTGTCAAAAAACAAAAGCCCACTTTACGCATCGCTTCATTGGTTGCGAGGCAGTAACGTCATAGACGATGAAGATTTAGCAACTTTCGAGCAACTGAAGAAAACTCGAAATTTACTTGCTCACGAGCTCTTCGGCGTAGTTACGGGACAAATTGAGTCTTCGCATGAGGTTCAATTTAATGCCCTTGTGGCACTATTGAGAAAAATTGGTACCTGGTGGATAGTTAATGTGGAGATACCGACCAACCCGGATTTCGACGGGAAAGAGGTCGATGAAGAGGGCATTGTTCCCGGCACAGTCCTGACACTTCAAATGCTTATTGAGGTGGCTTCGGGAAACACTGAGTTGCTCGAGACTTGGCGTAAAACGCGCGAAAAATAGAGGGCAGGGGATAATTTTTTCGCCAAAAATATATCAAACTACGATTTCGCACTATCTAGATAGCGAAATCTTAGCCTGACACCTTTTCCCGTGAAGCTCGAACATTCCGCGAATGGCAATGCCGACTTCGGGGCAGTTCACAGCCTCCCATGGCATGTTGATCAGTATGGTCAGGCTCAAGTAGTGAAAGATTGAAGAGCGCCTACGTGACTGGTGCTCAGAAGGCACAGCAGGCCGCTATGCAGACGATTGGTTGGTTCCCGACATT
Source organism: Achromobacter sp. 2789STDY5608621 (assembly GCF_001299375.1). NCBI lineage: Bacteria > Pseudomonadati > Pseudomonadota > Betaproteobacteria > Burkholderiales > Alcaligenaceae > Achromobacter > Achromobacter sp. 2789STDY5608621. The sequence continues at coordinate 106,827 of NZ_CYTU01000020.1, forward strand.
TCCGCACTCACCTTGCGCAGCTCCTGAGCAAATACTTGTGCCTCTGGGAAATGGGCTCCAGCTTTGCGCTGAACATGGGTGTATCTTCAGACCCTATCACCATTGCCGATATTTATTATTAGCAACACATGAGCACGAGGGTGAGCATGGATTTCTACATAGACGAGAGCGGCAATACGGGCGACTTGGCACGAACAGGCCCAACCCTTGATTTCGGCGGGCAGGCTGTTTTCAGCTTGGCCGCAGTCGGCCTTGAGGATGAAGAATCTCTCACAGAAGAACTGGCGGCACTAAGGAGGAGGCACAACGTTCAGGCAACCGAACTCAAACTCAGCAAGATTTTGAAGCGCAAGCCTGCTTTTGCTTTGGATGCGGTTGAACTTCTGGTCAAGAACGATTTCCCATTCTTCGTTGAAATCGTAGACAAGAAATACCTGCTCGCGGTGAGCATCACCAACGGGTTCATCTGGCCTCCTTACTTCAACACGGAAGAATCACAAAAGACCGTGTGGCTTAAGAACATCTTTGCAGACTATCTCTATCACCAGCTGTCGAATGAAGTCTTCTTTGCCTTTGTTCAGTGCATGAACTCTCCGTCCAATGAGAACACGGCCGCATACTTTGACCTTCTCAAGGAATTTGTCAGTCAAGGCTCTCACGACGTAGCCAAATGCATCGTGTCTCAGGTCGACGAAAGTAAGGACGACTTTCGCATCATGATCGAACGGGAAGGTGATAGAGCTCACCGGCGTTTCCTCCCCATTCCAGACATAGGCAAGCGCGAACAGGAGGTCTGGTTGCTTCCTAATTACTCTTCTTTTACCAACATCTATGCTCGCATGAATTTATTTATTTCGGGCAAGTTGCAAGGCACCCGCATCTTTCATGATGAGCAGATGCATTTCGATGAAATTATTGCCGCTGCTAAATCTCAAGCTGAGAAAGCCAGCATCAGCTTTAGTAAGTTCAAACCACCCTACTCCAATTATAACTTCAAGCAAATTTCGGATCTGTTTTTCAAGGCGTCACCTGAAAGCACTGGAGTGCAATTGGCAGATATCGTCGCTGGTCTGTGCATGCGGTGGTATCAGGCTCATCTCAAGAATGAAGATGACACTGACGTACTTGACCGACCCGCAGACGTTCTCCTTCACCACGTCAATCCAGACAGAGGAGTAGGTATCAATGTTGTAGGACCGCACCACATGGCAGAAAAATTATTCGGAGTTGGCGGATACTAATTCTTCCCCGCTAGATACGGACTGGTGGTGCCTGGATTATCACAACATCTCACCAAAATAATTGAAACCGTCGTCTCGCTATTTGCAGGGCAAGCGCCGATAGCAACTTTCGTGATTGGCCGCTTCCGGCCAGCTTCGGTCATCTGTCATTGCGAGAAAGCTGTCATTCGAATAACCTGGCTCCACAGAAAGCGACTATATTATTCAAGATCGCAAAGTTGCCCGTCTGAACTGCCCGAAAGCTCATTTAAATTTGATGTGAGACGCGGTAGGAAAGCTTATTTCTGTCCAGGTTGTATAACGCCTGTTCAATATTTCGCCTAAAAATAAGATAATTTTTGGAGAGTGGGTAACGCTCGTGCAAGTCCGATGATGAAGGGAAAAGCGATTATCATGCAGCGTCTTGCCCCTGGCCGACGAGTCGTGGTCACTAGAAATTTTCCCTCCCCCCATATGCCTGTACAGGAATTTGTATGTCTGATGACGCAAAGCGAAATTATTGGAGTTCTGTATTGTTTGGTCTCGCATCAGCGATTTTGAGCGTGTCGCTTCCAATATTGTGGCCGCATATGTCGACGCTTCAAGCGACCGCTGGTAGTTTGGTTGCGGTGATGCTGGTGGTCCTTGCTGGCTTGTCTGCCTATCGCACACATCGAAGCAACAGCGGGCGAGCAGGCCTAGGTGGTGCCGGAGGCCGTGCTAGGAGCATAGGTCTCGACAATGATGTCGAAGGCGGCCGCGGCGGTAATGCGAACCGAGGTATGGGCGGCAAAGGGGGTGACGCGTCTGCAGTCGGCAGCAGATCCAAGGTACGAGGTGGAGCGGGCGGAGCCGGTGCGCGCTAAATTGGCGCAATGGGTAGCTTAGAATCGTCAGCCGGTTTTGCATAGTGTTCGAGAATTTGCCTTGCGAGGTCGACCGCAATAGCAGGCGGAAGGGTCACCGCATGAGTAAAGACGGGCATACGGTTGCCATCGGTGTCTACGATCGGGCCTTGATTTCCAAAAGCAATGCGAACCTGCTCCGGTGCTTCACGGCTAAAGTTATAAGTCGAGGCGGCGAATTCAGCCATGCCTGGGCGAAACATGGCTTCCCAGATGGCTAACGATAGATTGCCAACCTTTAACGACTTATCCATTTTGTCTCTCGGGGGTTAAATGAGTGATTTACACACCGCGATTCTAGGGGCCGGTGGCGCTGGCGGCGATGCAGAAGTGAACGGAGATGATAGCAGTGCGGAGGGTGGTGCCGGCGGGGAGGGGGGCGTCGGCGATGGCGGACGCGGTGGACACGCGCGTGTGAACGGTGACCGAAGCCAAGCTGTCGGCGGAAAGGGCGGACGCGGTGGTATTGGACCCGGACAACCTGGTATGGATGTCATCGTTGAGCAAGACGGTGTCTACAGTGAAGGGGGGCAGGGTGGAGAAGCGAATCAGCTGGATGGGCGTGGCGGCCGAGGAGGCCGGGCGCCTCATGTGAATTTTTTCTTCGGCGGAATTGATCGCGGCCACATTAAGCCGCCTTACGGACGACCCCATAATGAGCCCGGTCGTGGAGGGGATGCGCCTGATACGCCCCAATACATGGCACGTAAGTTGAGCGTCATGGCTCTGAAGGAGCGCTACATGATCGCTAAAGGTATAAGCCCTCTCGACTACGATGCAGTTTGGTACGACCGTGCGGTAGTACCGTTGGATTGGCTAAACGAGACTTTGCGTATGCGGGGGTATCGCTGGTCGGTGTCAATAGTAGATGACGAGTACGAGTTCTCTGACATTCGAAGGGAACCCTAGTCGCTGTCGAAACTAAGTGAGGAGATAGCGAATGCGGCTAGTTCGCATACCTCCAACTGCGATGGGCCCGTAATTTTTAGGCGAACGTCCGCACGGGGCGGAAGCAGCCGGTCATCAACGACTGCTCGGCCAGGGAAGTGCGCCCCAGGCCAATGCGCCTGCGAGGGAGGGGACGATTGTCGGGGCGTCGATACCTTCCTCCAGCCTCGCCTGCCGCACCCGGCAGGGCGGTGCGTTACAACACACCGTCGACTTCCCAGCCAACAGGGGCTTTGGAAAAACGGGAAGTCGTTTGGCTTTACTCAGGGCCTCGAGAAGCCTGGTGACCTGCTCCCCGTGGTTAGTACGAAATCGATGTAGAGTCCGTTCACAAAGGAACGGCAATGAAGAAACGATTCACGGAAGAACAGATCATCGGCGTGCTGAAGGAGGCCGAGGCAGGGGC